>JAVHLY010000038.1 GCA_031081585.1 Armatimonadota bacterium | reverse complement strand
TGCCGGCATACCGGGTGCGCACGCTCACGCCATCACGCTCCTGCCCTGCACGCGCAGGCGGCGCCGCCGCGGCGCCGCCTCGCCAGTAGTGTACACTAGTCGCCGGGTTGCCGTTCGCGGCGCGGCGGCGGCCGCGGCGGATCCGCTGCGGCGCGCCCGCCCAGGACATCTACGCATCCCGACAGGAGCCCGCCGATGCACCTGGGGTTGTCCACGAGCGTGCTGGGCCTGCGCGCGCTCCCCGAGGGACTCGCGCTGCTCGCCGAGTGCCGCACCGACGGGGCGCCGTGGGTGGAGATCCACGGCTACGTCACCGAGGAGTTCGACTACGCGGACGCCGGCTTGGTGGCCGCCACCGCCCGGGCGCTGGCGCGCCACGGGCTGCGGCTGTGGTCCTGCCACAGCCCGGCCGGCCCGCCGCTGGACGTGACGGCGCTCGACCGCGAGGTGGTGGCGACCTCGCTGCAGGTGATGCATCAGGCCATGCAGGCCGCCGCCGACCTGGGCGCGCAGGTCTTCGTCTGCGACGCCATGGGCCGCAGCCCCCAGACCTCGGAGGAGCGGGCCGCGCGGCAGGCGGTGCTGGCGGAAAGCGCGGCGCAGCTGCAGGAGGACGCGGACCGGCTGGGGCTGCGCCTCGTCATCGAGAACCACTCCTGGCCGGAGGCGGTCTTCAAGACGCCGCAGGACTTCCTCGCCCTGGCGGGCCGCCCGGGCCTCCACCGGCTGGGGGCGTGCTGGGACACGGGCCACGGCTGGATCACCGGCCAAGCGCCGCACACCGCCGCCCGGCTGGGCGCCCGCCTCGTCACCCTGCACGTGCACGACAACACCGGGGAGCGCGACCTGCACCTGGTCCCCACGGAGGGGACGGCGCCGTGGGAGGGGTTCGTCCCCGTCCTGCGCGCGGCGGGCTACGACGGCCCGCTGATGTTCGAGCTGGGCGCGCCCCACCCCGCCACGCCTGAGGCGGTGCGGGCGGTGCTGCGCCGCGCCGTCGCCGCCTACCGCCGCCTGCTGGCGGACGCTACGTGAACAGGATGCTCACCGACTGGTGCTCGTGGATGCGCCGGATGGCCTCGGCCAGCAGCGGTGCGGCGGAGAGGATGGTGAACTTCGGCAGGCGCCGGTCCCCGGGGATGGCCACGGTGTTGGTGAGGATGACCTCGCGGATCTCCTCGCGGCTCAGCCGCTCCAGCGCCGGGCCGGCCAGGATGGCGTGGGTGGCGCAGACGTAGACCTCGCGCCGCGCCCCCGAGCGCACGAGCACGTCCACGGCGTTGGCCAGGGTGCCGGCGGTGTCGATGATGTCCTCGATCATGATGGGGGTGCGCCCCTCCACCTCGCCGACGATCTGCACCGGCTCCTTCACGTCCTTGCCCACCCGCCGCTGGAAGATGATGGCCAGCGGCAGGTCCAGCCGGTCGGCCAGCTGCTTGCTGCGCTTCACCGCCCCCTCGTCGGCGGCGACGACCACGGCCTGGCGCAGGCCCTTCTCCCGCAGGTAGTCGGCGAAGAGGGGCATCGCCCGCAGGTGGTCCACCGGCACGTTGAAGAAGCCCTCGATCTGCCCGGCGTGCAGGTCCACCGTCAGCACTCGGTCCGCCCCGGCCGTCACCAGCAGGTCCGCCACCAGCCGCCCGGTGATGGGCTCGCGCGGCGCATCCTTCTTGTCCTTGCGGGCGTAGCCGTAGTAGGGGACGACCGCGGTGATGCGCCCCGCCGAGGCCCGGCGGAGCGCGTCCAGCATGATGAGCAGCTCCATGAGGTGCTCGTTCACCGGCGG
This sequence comes from Armatimonadota bacterium, assembly GCA_031081585.1. Lineage (NCBI taxonomy): Bacteria > Bacillati > Armatimonadota > Armatimonadota bacterium. The sequence continues at coordinate 20,564 of JAVHLY010000038.1, read as the reverse complement.
CGAGGTCGGCTGGACGACGAAGACGTCCTCGCCCCGCGCGTTCTCCTCGAAGCGCACGTAAATCTCGCCGTCGGCGAAGCGGGTGATGGTCACCCGCCCCAGCGGAATCCCCAGGTACCGGGCGATCTCCTCGCCCAGCCAGCGGTTGGCCGTGCCCGCGAAGAGCTTCAGGCGTCCGCCGGGCTGCTCAGCCATCACCCCGCCTGCTGCCCACGTCGGCTCCGGCGCAGACGTGCCTAGCGGGCTTCCACGAGGAACTTGATGGCGGTGCGCTCCTCGCCGTCGATCTCCACCTTGGTGAAGGCGGGGATGGCGACGAGGTCGATGCCGTTGGGCGCGACGAACCCGCGCGTGATGGCGATGGCCTTCACCGCCTGGTTGACCGCGCCCGCCCCCACCGCCTGGAGTTCGACGGCTCCCTTCTCGCGCAGGACCGCCGCCAGCGCGCCGGCGACGGACTTGGGCTTGGAGTCTGCTGAGACCTTGAGCACCTCCGGCATGGTCGGCGCCTCCTTGTCCCGCGCCATGGACGACGTCTGCTGCGTCCCCTCGCTTATCATTGTGCAACTGCCGCCCGGCACCGGCCACTATTCCGGCCCCAGGAAAGGAATTCCTCTCCCCCGGGGTGCCGCCCCCGCGTAGAGGCGGGCGGCCAGCTCACCGGCCGCCGCGGCCCGGGCCTGCATGGCCGGCAGCGCGCTCCGCAGCCGGGCGCGCACCGCCGCGTCGGTGGCGGCGGCCACCACCGCCCCCGCCAGGGCGTCCGGCTCCACCGCCAGCGGCAGCGGGTCGGGGAGGCCGAGCTCCCGGCAGAGGGCCCCAACCTTGGGGTCGTAGGCCAGGCCGACGAGCGGGGTGCCCGCCCGGGCCGCCAGGATCAGGGCGTGCAGCCGCAGCCCCACCACCGCCGTCGCCCGGGCCGCCAGGGCCAGCACCTCCTCCGGGACGGGCGGCGGGTCGAGGAGGACCCCGCCGGCGGCTGCGGCCACCCGGGTGGAGAGCGCCAGGTCACGGCCGCGCTGGAAGGGGAGCGCCACCACTCGGGCCCCCAGCCGCCGCGCCGCCTCCCGGAGCCCCGCCTCCAGCGCCCCCACGAACCGGTCGCCGCTCCAAGGGCGCACGGCCACCAGGAGGAGCGGTTCCCCCTCCCCCACCCCGACCGAGCGCAGGCGAGGCGCGAGAGCTTCGGGGGGCGCGGGGTCGAGCAGCCAGACCGGATCGGCGACCAGGGTGGGGCTGCGGCGCACCCTGAGGGCCGCCAGGAGCGAGCGGGAGTCGGCGTCGCGCACGGTCACGACGTCCACGCGGTCCAGCACCCGCCGGACGAGCCACCGTACCCAGCCCCGGCGCAGCGGCCCGACCCCCTGGGCGTAGACCATCGTCCGCGGGACGCGCGCCGTGGCCAGCGCCAGGACGCCCAGGTAGTAGAGCGCGCTGCGGGCGCTCGTGGCGTCCTGCAGGAGCGACCCGCCGCCGGAGAGGAAGAGGCGGGCGCGGCCGAGCGCCCGCCACACCGCGCGCGGGTCGGTGCGGTGGACCGCCGCCACACCGTGGGTGGCGGCGGTCTCGGCCGGCCGGGCCGAGAGGACGGTGACGGGCAGGTCTCCGAGCCGGGCGCGCAGGGTGCGGATCGTGGCGGACAGCACCGCCTCGTCGCCCAGGTTGCCGAAGCCGTAGTAGCCGGAGAGGACGATTTCCTCGCGAGGCACTCCGGTTACGGCGCGGGCGGCGGCGCGGCCCGCACCGGCAGCGGCTCGGGGGGCGAGGGCAAGAGTCCGACCCGCCGGCCCATCCCCACCAGCAGGAGGGCGGCCGCCCCGCCGAGCAGGGAGCCCAGGACCAGCGCGTTCAGCGTGCGCCACAGCACGATGACCAGCGGCGTGTGCAGGTGGGAGAAGGAGTTGATCATGCCCGCCTGCCCGATCGCCCCCACGGCCGCCAGCGGGAGCGCCCACCCGCGCAGGCCGAGCGCGGCCGCACTCCCGGCCAGGACGAGGGCCGGATGGCCGATGAGGAACTCCTTGGTCCGCGGGCGGGCCACGAGCGCCTGCTCCAGCAACAGCCGCAGCCGTTCCTCCAGCGCGAGCACGGGCAGGCCGAAGTTCCCGCTGCGCGCCAGCAGGATCACGGCGGCCACGCCGACGAGCAGGGCCACCGCCGCCGTCCGCAGGCGCAGCGGGCGGTCGAGCCACGCCCACGCCGCCCGCACCGCCGCCTGGGGGCTCGACGCCGGGCGGGCGGCGAGGGCCAGCAGCCCGAGGGCCAGGGCCGGCGGCAGGACGTGGGCCACCTTGACGCCCAGGAAGACCTCCACGGCCATCATGAAGGGCCAGGCCGTCAGCAGGCCCGCCACCAATCCCCCCGCGACGATGCTCACCCCCGTGGCCTGCCAGAGCACGAGCCACCCCCGCGCCACAAGCAACCCCGGCGCCGGCGGACTCCCCCGGGCCTCCTCCTGCAGCGGCAGGAAGACCGCCAGCGTGGCGCCGGCGATGGCCGCACCGAGGGCCAGGAGCTTTCGCCACAGGGTGAAGAGGCCGGGGGCCAGCAGCGCGAGCCCTGCGGTGGCCATGACGCCGGCAGCCACCAGCCCGAGGAGCGGACCCTCCCGCACGGGCAGGCCGCTCACCCGCAACCCCTCCCCCAGCAGGACCGCTCCCAGGGCACAGGCGCCGGCCGCCACCAGGAGGAGGAGCACCCGCGGGTACCGGACGGGCGGCAGCGGCTCCGGCCGGCCGACGCGGAAGCCCCGCGCGCGCAGCTCCCGCACCAGGTCGCCCACGAAGGCGCGGTTCACCTCCAGGGGGTCCACGCCCGCCGGCGTGGCGGTGAAGGGGCGCAGGTAGAGGAGGCGGATGTGGCGCTCCAGCGCGGCGCGGACGTACTTGTCGCGGGCGGCCGGCGGGGCCAGCGTGGCCAGCTCCTCGGGGGTGATGCTGAACAGGCGCAGGACGGCGGGCTGCATCAGCGCGGTGAGGCGGTCCTCGCCGCGCTGGCGCCGGCGGACGGTGAAGACCTCGATGCGGCCGAGGCGGTGGCCCAGCGCGCGCAGCCCCGCGGCGGCCTCGGGGATGAGCCGCTCGTAGCCCAGGACATCCGCCCCCTCGAAGACGACGGTGCGCCCCTGCCCCACCGCCGCCAGGCGGCGCAGCTTCCCCGCCAGGCCCTCCGCGGTCAGCCCGCGGTAGTTGCGCACCCGCAGGACGACGTCGAAGCCGCGGGCCCGCGCCACGGCCACCTCCTCCGGGTGGAACCCGAGCCCCACCTCTTCCAGGTCGCTCTCGGTCCCCAGCACTTCCAGGAGCCCGCCCGTCCGGCGGACGCGCCCCGCGCCCAGGACCGCGCGCAGGCCGGCCTCCACCCACCCGGCCAGGTGCGGCGCGGGCACGACGTAGACCGCGCCGCGCCGCAGGCGCCCCGTGGCCAGCACCGCACGGAAGGCCGCCGGGACCGTGCCGGCCCGGGATGCAGCCAGGAGCGCGCTTCCAGAGGTGTAGTAGAGGTCTCCCCGGTCGCGGAGCCGCCGCAGGGTCGCCTCATAGAGCGCCAGGGAGCGCGCCCCCTGGGCCCGTAGCTCGGCCAGCAGTCCCGCCGGTGAGGTCCCCTCGCGGACGGCCAGTTCCTGCCAGGCTTCCCCGTCGAGGATGACGTCCACCGTGCGCCCCTGCGCCTCCAGCCGCCAGCGCAGCCCCAGGATGGCCGCCGCGGCGAGGAGGCCGACCAGCAGGACGGCGGTGAGCCGCGGGTAGCGCCTCATCGGGTCGTGACAGCCACGGCGATGCGCGCCGCCCCGTCGTCCACCCGGACGTCGGTGATGCGCGCCGGCACGGGCAGGTCCCGGAGGTCGAGGAGGGGGTTGATCGCCCCCACGAGCGCGTTGCCGAACTCCCCGGGGACGACCAGGCCGCTCAGGGTGAGGGTGCGGACGTGCAGCCCCACCGTGGTGGGCCCGGTGGCCACCAGGCGCCCCTCCAGGCGGACGTGCAGGGGCAGCTCACGCGCGAACCCCTCCAGGCGCACGTCGCCCTCCACGGTGACCATGCCGTCGTCCAGCGTCACCGCGGCCGCGGAGACCCCCTTCGTCTCCCGCAGGAGGCGCTGGAGGTCCGCCTGGGTGAGGACGACCTCGCCCTCCCCCGAGGCCACCGCGCGCAGGACGAACTGCCGGCGCAGGTAGAGGCGGGAGGCGTCGACCTCCACACCGCGCAGGTCGATGCGCAGCCGGTCCACGGGGATGCGGTTCACCACGGCGCTCCGGACGTCGGCCCGCACCTGCCGCAGCCGGCCGGTCACCGCGCCGCCAGGGGTCGTGCGTACCACCACCTGCGGCCGTCCCTGCAGTGAGCGGGCCAGCGCCGCTTCGAGACGCCAGGCCACGAGCGAAGGGAGCCCGGCGCCAAGGAGGAGCGCCAGGACGACGATCGCCCCGGCGATCCAAAGGAGCGGGCGCGGCGGGCGGCCCATCCCCGGCCTACGCCCGGGCCCCCGCAGGCTGGCGCAGGAAGGCGTCGATGAAGCGATCGAGGTCGCCGTCCAGGACCGCCTGGGCGTCGCCAACCTCCACGCCGGTGCGGTGGTCCTTCACCAGCTGGTAGGGGTGGAGGACGTAGGAGCGGATCTGGTTCCCCCAGGCGGCCTCGCGGTGCTGGCCGCGCAGCTCGGAGAGGGCCTGCCGCTGGCGCGCCTCCTCGAACTCGAGGAGGCGGGCCCGCAGGATGCGCAGCGCGTTGACCTTGTTGGCGTGCTGCGAGCGCTCGTTCTGGCACTGCACGACGATCCCGGTGGGCAGGTGGGTGATGCGCACCGCGGTCTCCACCTTGTTCACGTTCTGCCCGCCGGCCCCGCCCGCCCGGTAGGTGTCGATGCGCAGGTCCTCCTCCCGGATCTCCACGTCGACCTCCTTCGGCTCCGGGATGACGTCCACCAGCGCGAACGAGGTATGCCGTCGGCGCGCCGCGTCGAAGGGGGAGATGCGCACCAGGCGGTGCACCCCACGCTCGCCGCGCAGGTAGCCGTAGGCGTAGGGCCCCTCGACGATGACGGTCACGCTCTTGATCCCCGCCTCCTCGCCCGGGGAGAGGTCGACGATCTCCGTGCGGTAGCCGTGGGTCTCGGCCCAGCGCAGGTACATCCGCAGCAGCATGGCCACCCAGTCGGCGGCCTCGGTGCCGCCGGCCCCGGCGTGGATGGCGAGGATGGCGTCGTCGCGGTCGTGGGGGCCGCCCAGGAGCATCTCCCGCTCCAGCCGGTCGACGGCCTCCTGCACCGTCCGCGCCTCCCGGACCAGCTCCTCCACCGCCAGCGTGCCCGGCTCCTCGGCCGCCAGCTCAAGCAACACCTCCAGGTCGGCCAGGCGGCAGGTCAGGTCCTCGACGGCCTCGACCTCGGCCTGCAGCGTGCTCAGCTCGCGCCCCAGGCGGCGCGCCTCGTCCGGATGATTCCACAGGGTGGGGCGCTGCATCGCCGCTTCCAGCTCGGCGATGCGGCGCCGCTTCAGGTCGGGGTCAAAGATGCCCCCGGATGGCGGCGAGTTTCCGGCGGGCGCCCTCGGTGACGGCCCGCAGCTCCTCCAGCGTCACGGCGAACTCCTTGGTCACAGCCCTGACTTCACGCTCCACTACGGTCCCATTATAGCGCCTCTATAGCGCCTCGTCGCGCACGCGGGCGTGCGTCTGCGCGCCTGCGGTCCTCAATCGGGTGCTCCGCCATGAGTCGCCCCGCCGACCGCCGGCCCGGCCACGGGCCTGGCTACAGGCGCACCCCGGGCAGCGCGGCGAGGAGGAGGAATCCTGCCGCCCGGGGGAGGGCGAGACCGACCGCGTCACCGGTCAGCCACCGGATCAGGCCGAAGAGGACGCCGGTGAGCAACGCCCAGAGCATCGCCTCCTGCGTCGTGCTCCCCGCCAGCAGGAGCGCCGGCAGGGCGGAGAGCGCCACCGCCGCCGCCGGACCGCGCCAGGCCCGGGCTGCCTCGAAGACCGCCCCGCGCAGCCAGAACTCCCAGGCCACCCCGGCCAGCAGCAGCTGGGCGCCCCCCACCGCCCACCCCGCCCCCGGTGGAGCGAGCCGGAGCGGTATCCCGTGCCGGCTGAACGCGCCAAGGAGCGTGCCCCCGAAGAGGAGCACCACCGCCGAGCCCAGCGCCGCGCTCAGCAGGACCGATCGCCCGGTCGGCCTGACCCCGAAGGCCGCACTCGCCGCGGCCACCGCCAGCGGCAGCACCCAGGCCGTCAGCGTCCCGTCCCCGGCCCCCGGCGGCCACACCGGGGCGGGCTCCCCTCTCGCCCATACCGGCACGAATCCGGCCAGGACGAGGGCACCGGGGAGGAGCAGTGCCGCTCCCAGGCGCCGCAGCGCAGGATCGCCGCGCACCGCCCCCACGGCCTCCCGGAGCGGGAGGAGCAGGAGGAGCGCGGCCGCCAGGGCCGCTGGCGCGACGAGCCACCCGCCCCGCAGGTAGGGGGTCGTCACCGGGGGGCTGAGCGGCGCCCGCACGATCCCCGCGCGGCCGAGGCCCAGCGACCCCCGCACGTGTCCCAGCGGGTCGACGATCATGGAGATGCCGGTGTTGGCGGCGCGCACCACGCTGCGCCCCGTCTCCACGGCCCGCACCGCCGCGAAGGCGGCATGCTGCGCCGGGCCGGCGGTGCGGCCGAACCACCCGTCGTTGGTCACCACCACCAGCACGGCCGCCCCCCGCTGCGCCGCGCGCAGGGACGGGAGGGCGAAGGCCGATTCATAGCACACCGCCACGCCCAGGCGGCCGAGCGGCGTGGAGACCGGGTCGGTCCAGCGGCCCGGGGTGATGCCGGCCTCGCCGAACGGGACCAGGCGCCGCTTGGCGTAACGGCCCAACGCCTGTCCCCCGGAGAGCACCGCCGCCGTGTTCTGGGCGGTGGTACCCACCTCCAGGCTGGTGGCCACGACGACGCGCTCTGGCGCCCACGCGGCGACGGCGGCCAGCGCGCCGGCCGGGCCGAAGAGGTTCACGGGGACGGCGCTCTCGGGGAAGACGATGAGCGCCGCTCCGTCGTGCGCGGCGCGCACCGTCAGGTCGCGCATGCGGTCGAGCTGCCCCCGGCGCGTCGCCGCGTCGCCCTTCAAGAGCGGGGGGACATTGGGCTGCAGGGCGGCCGCCACCGGACCGGCGGGCAGGGCCCACCCCGCCCGCCACGTCCCGAAGAGCAGCCCGGCGGCCAGCAGGGTACCGGCGGCGGCCAGGGGTCGCCATGGCACGGGCCTGCGCACCAGGGTGACGACCAGGACGTTGCCGAGGACGACGGCCAGCGAGACCAGGTGCACCCCGCCGAGCGCCGCCAGCTGGAGGGCCGGCAGGACGCGGTGCTGGCTCACGCCGAGGAAGCCCCAGGGGAAGGCGAGCGGCCCTTCCGCCCGCACCACCTCCACCGCCGTCCACAGCAGCGGGGCGAGCCACAGCGCCGCCTGCGGCCGCCGCCAGGCCAGGTGCCGGACGGCCCAGGCGAAGAGCGCCGGGTAGAGCGCCATCACCGCCACCAGTACCACCCACGTGGCGACGCCGAAGAGGGGGATCCAGCTGAGCAGCAGCCCGAACCAGACCCATCCGCCCAGGTAACCCAGCCGGAAGGCCGCCCGCGGCGTGCGCCCCTCGACGGCCAGCAGCAAGGGGACCAGCGCCACCCAGGCCAGCAGGCCCCGGTCGAGCGGCGGGAAGGCGGCGAAGAGCAGCAGGCCGCTCAGCGCTGCCAGCGCGGACGGCAGCCACAGGGGACGGGCGATCCTGCCGGTGCGGCCGGCGGGGGATGCGGCGGGGTCGGCGGGGGTGGGGCCGGGGCCGGCGCGCCCCGCGTTCAGGCCTCGCGGCCGTGGCACTTCTTGTACTTCTTGCCCGAGCCGCACCAGCAGGGGTCGTTGCGCCCCAGCTTCCGCCCCGGCCCGCCGCCGCCGCCGGAGGGGCGGGGGCGCGCCGCCGGGGAGCCGCCGCCGTCCGGCGGGCGGTTGGTGACGAGGGCCGGCACCCGGCGCCGCACAGGGGCCGGGGCGGGCGTGCCCGGCTCCACCTGGACCCGGTAGAGGAGGCGCAGGGCTTCCTCCTGGATGTCGCGCAGCATCGCCTGGAAGAGGTCGTAGCCCTCGCGCTGGTACTCGATGAGCGGGCTCACCTGAGCGTAGGCCCGCAGGCCGATCCCCTCGCGCAGGTGGTCCATCCGCTGGAGGTGGTCGATCCACTTGCGGTCGATGACCTGCAGGAGCACCAGGCGCTCGATCTCGCGCATCGCCTCGGGGCCCACCTCGCGCTCCTTGGCCTCGTAGGCCTCCAGGGCGCGCGCCACCAGGCGCTCCTCCACCTCCTCGGCCGTTCCCCGCAGCTCGTCGAGGGGAAGCGCGGCCAGCGGCGGGGCCAGCGCCGCCGCGGCCTCCCGCAGCCCCTCCAGGTCCCACTCGTCCCGGGGGACGCCCTTGGGGCAGTAGGCGGCCACCAGGTCGGTCATCAGGCGCTCGATCATGTCGACGACGTTCTCGCGCAGCTGCTGGCCCTGCAGCACCTTGCGGCGCTCGGCGTAGATGACCTTCCGCTGCACGTTCATCACGTCGTCGTACTCGAGCACGTGCTTGCGGACGTCGAAGTGGTACTGCTCGACCTTCTTCTGGGCGGCCTCGATCTGGCGGGTGACGAGGGCGTGCTCGATGGGCGTGTCCTCGTCGATGCGCAGCCGGTCCATCCAGGCGGCCACGCGCTCGCCGCCGAAGATGCGCATCAGCTCGTCGTCCAGGGCGATGTAGAAGCGGCTGCTCCCCGGGTCCCCCTGGCGTCCGGCGCGGCCGCGCAGCTGGTTGTCGATCCGCCGGGCCTCGTGCCGCTCCGTGCCGATGACGTGCAGGCCCCCGAGCTGCCGCACCCGCTCCGCCTCGGCGGGGTCGGGGGGGTTGCCCCCCAGGATGATGTCCACGCCGCGGCCGGCCATGTTCGTGGCGATGGTCACCGCCCCCAGCCGCCCGGCCTGGGCGATGATCTCCGCCTCGCGCTCGTGGTGCTTGGCGTTGAGGACCTGGTGGGGGATGCCGCGCCGGCGCAGCAGCTCGGAGAGGTGCTCGTTCTTTTCGATGGAGCGCGTCCCCACCAGCACCGGCCGCCCCTGGCGGTGCCAGTGCTCGATCTCCTCGACCACCGCTTTCCACTTGGCCCGCTCGGTCTTGAAGACCAGGTCGGGGAGGTCCTGCCGGATCATCGGGCGGTGGGTGGGGATGACCACCACCGGCAGGTTGTAGATCTTCTGGAGCTCCTCCTCCTCCGTCTTGGCCGTGCCGGTCATGCCGGCGAGCTTCTCGTACATGCGGAAGTAGTTCTGGAAGGTGATGGTGGCCAGCGTCTGGCTCTCCCGCTCGATCTTCACCCCTTCCTTGGCCTCGATGGCCTGGTGCAGCCCGTCGGCGTAGCGCCGGCCGAACATCAGCCGGCCGGTGAACTCGTCGACGATGATCACCTGGCCGTCCTTGACCACGTACTCCACGTCCTTGTGGTAGCAGGCGTGCGCCCTGAGCGCGTTGTGGATGTGGTGCATCAGGTCGAAGTGCTCCGGGTCGGCCAGGTTGTCGATGCCGAGCAGGCGCTCGACCTTGGCCACCCCCTCGTCGGTGAGGGTGGCGTTCTTGAGCTTCTCCTCGACGGTGTAATCGACGCCCGGCTCCAGCCGGCGCACGATCTGGGCGAACTGCCGGTAGCGGTCCGACGGGGCCTCCACCATCCCCGAGATGATCAGCGGCGTGCGCGCCTCGTCGATGAGGATGAAGTCCACCTCGTCAACGATGGCGTAGTAGAGGTCCCGCTGCACCATGTCCTCCAGGCGCAACACCATGTTGTCGCGCAGGTAGTCGAAGCCGAACTCGTTGTTCGTCCCGTAGGTGATGTCGGCGTGGTAGGCCTCCCGCCGGCTGATGGGGCGGAAGTGGTTGAGGCGGTCGTCGTGGTGCGGGTGGGGGTCCTGGTAGGCCGGGTCGTAGAGGCCGCTGAACTCGTGGCCGATGGCCGCCACGGAGAGCCCCAGGGCGTGGTAGATGGGCCCCATCCAGCCGGCGTCGCGGCGGGAGAGGTAGTCGTTCACGGTGACGACGTGCACGCCGCGGCCGAGCAACGCGTTGAGGTAGACCGGCAGGGTGGCCACGAGGGTCTTCCCCTCGCCGGTCTTCATCTCGGCGATCTTGCCGCTGTGCAGCACCGCCCCGCCGATGAGCTGGACGTCGAAGTGGCGCAGCCCGATGGTGCGCTTGCTGGCCTCCCGCACGGCGGCGAAGGCCTCGGGGAGGAGCTCGTCCAGCGCAGCCTGGGCGGCGGCGCGGCGGCGGTCCTCGGGCACGTCGGCCAGCGCCGCGGCCAGCCGGGCGCGGAACTCGTCGGTCTTCGCCCGCAGCGCCTCGTCGGAGAGGCGCTCGTACTGGGCCTCCAGCCGGTTGACGGCCTCCACCACCGGCTGCAGCCGGCGCACCTCGCGCTCGCTGGCGTCGCCCAGCAGCCGCTGCAACAGTCCCATGACGTCTCATTATAGACGACCCGATAGACGACCCGGCCCGGGGCGCCGGGTGTAGGCGGGCCGGCCTGGTGGCGGCGGCTAGCCTGGCCACCCGTCGGGCATAGCGGCGCCGGGCCAGCCTCGGGTGGGCGGCGGGGGTCAGGCGCTGCCGCCGCGGACGGGCCCGACGGTCCAACTCGTCCCGGGACGAGTTCCGTCCCCCCGGAAAACTCCGCGAGGCGGACGATCGTAAGGATGCCATGACCACATCCCTGCTCGCCGCCGCCGCGCGGCTCTCTGACACCGACCTCCTCGTCCGCGTGCAGCACCTTGCCGCCCGCGAACGAGAGGCCACCGTCGCCCTCATCGTCCACCTGGGCGAGCTAGAGGCACGAAGCCTCCACCTGACGCAGGGCTACGCCTCGCTCTTCGTCTACTGCACCCAGGGGCTGCGGCTCTCGGAACACAGCGCCTACAACCGCATCCAGGCGGCCCGGCTGGCCAGGCGCTTCCCCGTCGTCCTGGAGCGGTTGGTCGACGGCGCCCTGACGCTGGCCACCCTGCGCCTCCTCGCCCCCCACCTGACCCCGGAGAATCACTTGCAGCTGCTCGAGGCGGCCGCCTACAAGAGCAAACGCGAGGTCGCGGAGCTGGTGGCCCGGCTGTCCCCACAGCCGCCGGTCCCCACCCTCGTCCGCCGCCTCCCCGTCAGAGCCGGTCTTCCCGGGCCACCTTCACACCCTGCAGGAACGGAGCAGACCACCGAGGCCACCTCACCGCTCGGGCCAGCAGCGCAGCGGGGATCCCCGGCCTCGTCGGCCCACGCCCCTCCCCTGGTCTTGGCCGCCTCGTCGGCCCCCGCCCCTCCCTCGGTCTTGGCCGCCTCACCGGCACGGTTGGGGCCGGGAGCACCAGCGGCTGCGCGCCGGGCGGTCATCGCCCCGCTCGGGCCGCAGCACTACAAGATCCAGTTCACGGCGAGCGCCGAGACCTGCGCCAAGCTGCGGCAGGCCCAGGCCCTAATGCGCCACCAGGTCCCCGACGGCGACGTGGCCACCATCGTGGACCGCGCCCTCACCGCCCTCCTCCGGGAGTTGACCAGGCGGAAACTCGGAGGTGCACAGCGCCCCAGGTCGGTCGCCCCTCTTCCGGGGACTACTGTGCCTGCCGCAGCCAGCCAGGCACCGGGCGCCGGCCCGCGTCCGGGGGAGCCGTCTCCCCTCGCGACCGGGGACCCCGGAGACGTGCCGGCCCCCACGGATGCCGCCAGCCGTTCGCGTCACATCCCCGCCGCCGTGCGCCGTGCCGTCTGGGACCGGGACGGAGGCCGCTGTGCGTTCATCGGCCAGACCGGCCAGCGCTGCACCGAGGTGGCCTTCCTGGAGTTCCACCACGTCGTGCCATACGCCACCGGCGGTCCGGCAACCGTGCAGAACATCCAGTTGCGTTGCCGGGCCCACAACCGCTATGAGGCCAGGTCGGTCGAGGGCCCCGGCCCCGCGCCCCCTCGCCGCGGCCCCGCGCCCCCTCGCCCCGAGACGAGTTGCCCGCGACCGAAGCCTGCTGCCCCAGGTCAGGTCGTGGCGGAGTGTGCACCTCCTGGCGGTGCACCATCGTCGGGAGACTGTCAGGGCGTCTCTTCCCTCGCCGGCCGGGGACGCGGCCCGCCGGTTCATGCACCATGACAACGAGCCGTGGCCGCTAGCGTGGGCGCCCTGCGGCCAGCCAGCCCACCGGGCGGTTGAGCGCGTTGAGGATGGCGCGGACCATGGCCTCGCGGGGGTCGTCCCGCACCACGGACGAGCCGCTGAGGACCTCCTCGTCCTGGCCGGCCAGGGTCACGACGGCGACGGCCACGTCCCGATCGCCCACGCGTACGACCGCGGCGCCGTCCAGGACCAGCATCCCGCTCGCCCGCAGGAAGACTTCGACGGCGCGCAGCGTGGCGGTCGCGACCAGCTCCAGCCGGCTGCGGGTGGTATTGGGCCCCGAGGCCACCCCCTCGTAGCGCAGGCCGCGGTCCTCCAGGTGGACCTTCACCTCGCAGGTGCCGTGCAGCGAGGCGACGGTGAGGCCCACGAACTTCAGCCGCGCCTGCGGGGCGGGGACGCCCGTCTCGGCGCCGCGCAGGCCCGCCACGCGGATCTGCCGGGGGTCGACCTGCAGACCCAGCTCCGCGGCCAGCGCCGAAGCCACTTCCATGGCGATGAGCTTGGGGCTGCGGTCCGCCTCGCCCAGGACGTGGATCACCTCCAGGCGGCCCTGGGCGTCGGCTTCGGCCCGCACGGAGAGGACGCCGCGCAGGCGGCGGATGACCTCTTCGGCCTGCCGGGTCACGGCGCCACCGTCGCCCTGCTCCGGAGCACGCTGCGTGCGCTCCATCCCCTGCCTCCCCTCCGCGCGTCGTTCCACCTGCCCCGCGCCGACCGGCTTGGCGCGGCGGCCTATTCCGGCGCGATCAGGCCGTAGTCCCCCGCCCGGCGGCGGTAGAGGACGTTGACCTCGCCCGTCTCCATCCGGCGGAAGACGAAGAAGTCGTGGCCCAGCAGCTCCATCTGCATCATCGCCTCCTCGACCGTCATCGGCTTGAGGGCGAACCGCTTGGTGCGCACGACCTCGGGCGGCAGCTCCGCCGGCGAGCCGCGCCGCGCCGCCTCGGAGGCGGCGCGGCGGCGCTGTTTGGTGCGCGCGGCGTCGATCCGGCGCTTGCGGATGAGCCGGCTGCGCACCCTGGCCACCTGCTTCTCCAGCTTGTCCACCACCCCGTCCACCGAGGCCCGGGCATCCGCACTGGCCTGCTCGCCGCGGAGCACGACGCCGTCCCCCCAGATCGTCACCTCCGCCCGGTAGCCCTGCCCCCGGGAGGACCGCCCGTGGCTGAGGACCACCTGGGCCTGGGTGATCTGGTCGAAGTGGCGGCGCAGGCGCCCGAGCTTGCGCTCGACGTAGCGGCGGAGGTCGGGCGTCACCTCGACGTGGCGCCCCTGGACAATGACCTGCAGCGGCTCAGCCTGTCGGGGCCGGGGCACGGGAGTCCTCCATCGCAGCAGGATCGGGGATGGACACCGGTCTGGTCCGAGAGAGACTTCGGCTGCGAGGAGGGAAACTCCTCGGCCCCTGCGGGGTCCGGTGGCGACGTCCACGACCGCACTGGCGGCGCGCCCGCCCGGCCCCAAAGCCGCGCGGCGCCCCGGCCGCCGCCGGGACGCCGCGCCAGGCGCCCGCCGGGCCACCCGGATCACTCCATGATGCGGACGACGTTGGAGGCCTGCGGGCCGCGCGCGCCCTCGACGATCTCGAACTCCACGAGCTGGCCTTCCTCGAGGGTGCGGAAACCTTCCATCTGGATGGCGGAGTAGTGGACGAAGACGTCCCGCCCGTCGTCACGGGCGATGAACCCATACCCCTTTTCGGGGTTGAACCACTTCACCTTTCCGCGGTACGGCATGCGCTGTACGCCTCCCACTCCCCGTCGCGGCCGGGCCGCGACGCGCCCCTCGGGGGCGGAAAGTCCCCGGCGTGCGTACCCCAGCCCTCCTTTCCGCCGGCGAATGTTGTTGCAGACATGTGCATATTCTGCATCCAGGCAGCGCCTCCCTGCCGCGGGCTCCGCACCTGGGCCGTTGCGCACCCGGGCCGCGGCGCACCCGGGCCGCTCCCCACGCGGCCGCTCGTCACGCGGGCCGGGGACGGCCGGGGTGGAGCTGCTCGTACATCCGGATGGCGAAGCGGTCGGTCATCCCGGCCAGGAAGTCGCACACCGCCCGGGGCAGGGGCTCCGCCGGATCGCGGTCAGGCAGCGCCTCAGGGTGCTCCAGGAAGTGCGCGAAGAGGGCGTGCACGACGACGCGGGCGCGGCGGACGTCCGCGGCGGCGTGCGGACCCAGGTAGACCCGCGCCGTCAGGAAGTCCTTCAGGCGGTCCAGCGCCTCGCGCACCGGGTCGCTCAACCGGATGGGGCCCTCGGCGCTGTGGGTCACCAGGTCGCGGACCACAGTGTCGAGCCAGGCGCCCCGGGCGCGTCCCAGGACCGCCACCACCGCAGGGGGAACCTCGGCTTCGGCCATCAGCCCGGCCCGCACGGCGTCGTCCATGTCGTGGTGGACGTAGGCGATGCGGTCGGCCAGGCGCACGACCTGTCCTTCCAGGGTGGCCGGGAGCATGCCCTCGGCCGCCCCCAGGTCGGCCAGGCCCTTGGAGTGCCCGCCGATGCCGTCGAGCACCTCCCAGGTGAGGTTGAGTCCGCGCACCTCCGTGCCGTCGGCGCGGCGCCGCCGTTCCAGCTGGCGAACGACGCGCAGCGACTGCTCGACGTGGTGGAAGCCGCCGTAGGGCGCCATCGCCTCGTGCAGGGCCGCCTCCCCGGCGTGGCCGAAAGGCGGGTGGCCCAGGTCGTGGCCCAGCGCCACCGCTTCGGTGAGGTCCTCGTTGAGGCGCAGCACCCGGGCCACGGTGCGGGCGATCTGCGCCACCTCGAGCGTATGCGTCAGCCGCGTACGGTAGTGGTCGCCCTCGGGGGCCAGGAAGACCTGGGTCTTGTGCTTCAGGCGGCGGAAGGCCTTGCTGTGCAGGATCCGGTCGCGGTCACGCTGGAAGGCGGTGCGGAGGTCGTCC
Source organism: Armatimonadota bacterium (assembly GCA_031081585.1). Lineage (NCBI taxonomy): Bacteria > Bacillati > Armatimonadota > Armatimonadota bacterium. The sequence continues at coordinate 5,463 of JAVHLY010000038.1, read as the reverse complement.
TCCGGCTCGGGGACCGCGCGCCCGCGGGAGGCGGCCGCCAGCGCGGCGCCGGGGCGCAGCCAGCCGCGCTCGCGCGCCTCGATGGCCTCGCGAGGGGTCATCCCGACGGCGCCGGGCGCGCGAGGAACCGCTCAGACGTCCCTGGCCACCGCCACCCGCTCCCGCAGGGCCGCCTGGGCCGCGGCGAGACGCGCGATGGGGATGCGGAAGGGCGAGCAGGAGACGTAGTCGAGCCCGATCTGGTGGCAGAACTCCACCGAGGCCGGGTCGCCGCCGTGCTCCCCGCAGATCCCCACCTCCAGGGTGGGGCGGGTGCGCCGGCCGAGCTGTGTCCCCAGTTCCATGAGCTTGCCCACCCCCTGGCGGTCGAGGACCTGGAAGGGGTCCTCGGTGAAGATGCCGCGCTCGATGTAGGCGGCCAGGAACTTGGCCTGGGCGTCGTCGCGGGAGAAGCCGAAGACCGTCTGGGTCAGGTCGTTGGTCCCGTAGGAGAAGAACTCGGCCAGCTCGGCGATCTGGTCGGCCACCAGCGCCGCCCGCGGCAGCTCGATCATCGTGCCGAACAGGTAGCGCACCGGAACGCCCGACTCCCGCACCAGGCGCTCGGCGATGGCGGCCAACTGCTGGTGCACCACGCGCAGCTCGTTGGGGTGCCCGACCAGCGGGATCATGATCTCGGGGATGACGTCCGTCCCCTCGTCCCGCTTCAACTCGATGGCGGCCTGCAGGATGGCCCGCACCTGCATCTCGTTGATCTCAGGGTAGAGGATGCCCAGCCGGCACCCGCGCAACCCGAGCATCGGGTTGACCTCGCGCAGCTCCTGGACGCGCTGCCGCAGGGCCCGCAGGCGCTCCAGCCGCTCGGGGTCGGCGGCGGGCACCCCCAGGCGCTCGCGCTGGTCGCGCAGCCACGCCGACTCCTGTCCGGTGAGCTCGATACGGGTGATCTCCTCCACCAGCTGCTCCAGGGGCGGGAGGAATTCGTGCAGCGGCGGGTCAAAGAGGCGGATGATCACCGGCCGCCCGGCCATCTCCCGGAAGAGGCCCTTGAAGTCCTCCCGCTGCAGCGGCAGGAGCTGGTCCAGGGCCGCCTGCCGCTCCTCGCTGGTGCGGGCCATGATCAGGCGCAGGTAGATGGGCTGCCGCTCGGCCTTGGTGAACATGTACTCGGTGCGGCACAGCCCGATCCCCTCGGCGCCGAACTCGCGGGCCTTGCGCGCGTCCTCCGGGTAGTCGGCGTTGGCCCGCACCCCCAGGCGGCGGAACTCGTCGGCGTAGCGCAGGAACTCCTCCACCTCCCCGCCCAGCTGCGGGTCGACCAGCGGCACCGCGCCCAGGAGGATCTCCCCGGTGTTGCCGTCGATGGTGATGACGTCCCCCTCGCGCACCACGGTACCGTCGACGCGGAACTCCCCGCGGGCCTCGTCGATGCGTAGCGCTTCCGCCCCCACCACCGCCGGCGTGCCGATGCCGCGGGCCACGATGGCGGCGTGGCTCGTCATGCCGCCCCGGCCGGTGAGGATGCCCTGGGCCACGAGCATGCCGTGGACATCGTTGGGGTTGGTCTCCTGCCGCACCAGGATGACCCGCTCCCCGCGCCGCCCGCGTTCGGCAGCCACGTCGGCGTCGAAGACCACCGCCCCCTGGGCCGCGCCCGGGCTGGCCGCCAGCCCGCGGGCCAGCACCCGCCTGGGGGCGTGGGGGTCGACCTGACGGTGGAGGATCTTCTCGAACTCGTGGGCGTCGACGCGCAGCACGGCCTCCTCCCGGGAGATCAGCCCCTCGCGCACCATGTCCACGGCGATGCGCACCGCCGCCTGGGCGGTGCGCTTGCCGGCGCGGGTCTGCAGGAGGTAGAGGCGGCCGCGCTCGATGGTGAACTCGATGTCCTGCACGTCCCGGTAGTGCCGCTCCAGCAGGGCGCACACGTCGAGGAGCTGGCGGTAGGCTTCGGGCAGGTCCCGCTCCAGCTCCGCGATGGGCTTGGGCGTGCGCAGGCCGGCCACGACGTCCTCGCCCTGGGCGTTCAGCAGGTACTCGCCGTAGACGCGCTTCTCCCCCGTGGCCGGGTTACGGGTGAAGGCCACGCCGGTCCCCGAGTCGGCCCCCAGGTTGCCGAAGACCATGGCCTGGACGTTCACCGCGGTGCCCAGGTCGTCGGGGATGCGGTGGTGGCGGCGGTAGGTGACGGCCCGCGGGTTGTGCCAGGACTCGAAGACGGCGCGGATGGCCATGGTCAGCTGCTCGAGGGGGTCCTCGGGGAAGGGGCGGCCGAGCTGCGCCTCCACGAGCGCCCGGTAGCGACGCACGAGCTCGCGCAGGTCCTCGGCCGTCAGCTCCACGTCCAGCGCCACCCCCCGTGCCTGCTTGAGCTCCTCCAGCGCGTGCTCGAAGAGCTCGTGGCGCAGCCCCAGCACGACGTTGCCGAACATCTGGAGGAAGCGGCGGTAGGCGTCGTAGGCGAAGCGCGGGTCGCCGGTCAGCCGTGCCAGCCCCTCCACCGTCTGAGGCGTGCAGCCCAGGTTGAGCACGGTGTCCATCATCCCGGGCATGCTGAACTTGGCGCCCGAGCGCACGGAGAGCAGCAGCGGGTTCCGAGGGTCGCCGAAGCGCTTACCGGTGCGCTCCTCCACCACCGCGAGCTTCTCGCGCACCTCGTCCAGCAGGCCCTCGGGGAACTGCCGCCCCGCCCGGAAGTAGGCCAGGCAGGCCTCCGTGGTGATGGTGAAGCCGGGCGGGACGGGCAGGCCGATGCGGCTCATCTCGGCGAGCCCCGCCCCCTTCCCGCCGAGGAGGTCGCGCATGGTCGCGTCGCCCTCCTCGAAGAGCATCGTCCACCGGCTCCGCGTCTGGGGCGGGCGCTCCTTCACCTCAGCCATCTCATCCCTCCGTCCGGCACCGGATGCGGGCCTCGCGCCGCCGATGCGCGGTCATCGCGCCGCCGATGCAGGTGCACCGCGACGCCGATGCTATGATGGGAGGCGGCGTGCCGGATGGCAAGGCACGTGCTCGACGTCCCGGGAGAGCGGCTCACGACGCGGGGGCCGGCGCCTTCGCCCCGGCCAGGTGCTCCCGGATCCACGGGACGAGCTCCGCCATGCGGACGCGCTCCTGGCGCATGGTGTCCCGGTCCCGCACCGTCACCGTCTCGTCCTGGCGGGTTTGTCCGTCCACGGTGATGCACCAGGGCGTGCCGATCTCGTCGAAGCGCCGGTAGCGCCGGCCGATGGAGCCGCTCTCGTCGTACTGGACGAACCAGTACCGCCGGAGCTCGCCCGCGAGCTCCCGGGCGATCTCCGGCAGGCCGTCCTTGCGCACCAGCGGGAGGACGGCGGCGGTAATGGGCGCCAAGCGCGGGTGGAGGTGCAGCACGACCTCCGTCTCCCCCTCCCCGTGCTCCGCCCGCCCGCCGGGGTACTCCCGGTAGGCGTCGGCCAGGAAGGCGAGCATGGCACGCTCCAGCCCCATGGTCGGCTCGATGACGTAGGGGACGTACTTGGTGCGGGTGGCCTCGTCGAAGTAGGTGAGGTCCCGCCCGGAGAACTGCTGGTGGCGGCTCAGGTCGTAGTCGGTGCGGTTGGCCACCCCCGCCAGCTCGCTCCAGTCGAAGGGGAAGCGGTACTGCAGGTCCACCGTGCGCTTGGAGTAGTGCGCCAGGCTCTCCGGCGGGTGCTCGTAGCGGCGCAGGTTGGCCGGGGCGATCCCCAGGTCGAGGAAGAAGCGCTCCCACGCCTCCAGCCAGTGGTCGAACCAGGCGGCGTCGGTGCCCGGCTGGACGAAGTACTCGATCTCCGCGATCTCGAACTCCCGCAGGCGGAAGAGCCACTTCCCGTGGGTGATCTCGTTGCGGAAGCTCTTCCCCATCTGGGCGATGCCGAAGGGGATCTTGAGGCGCGCCACCTCGGCCACCGCCTTGAAGTTCACGAACATCCCCTGCGCCGTCTCCGGGCGCAGGTAAGCCAGGTCCCCCGTCTCCTCGGTGGAGCCCACGTAGGTGCGGAACATCAGGTTGAACTGGCGCGGCTCGGTCAGGCGGTGCGCGTGGTCGCGGGCGGGGGGGATCGCCTCGTCGGCGCGGAAGCGCTGGTGGCAGACGACGCACTCCACCAGCGGGTCGGTGAAGGACTCCTCGTGCCCGGAGGCCTGCAGGACCTCCCGGCGGGTGATGAGGGCGCTCTCGATGGGGACGACGTCGGGGCGCTGCTGGACGAAGCGCTCCCACCAGGCGGCGCGCAGGTTCTGGCGGAAGAGCGCGCCGAGCGGCCCGAAGTCGTAGATCCCCCCGAGCGGCCCGTAGATCTCCGCCGAGGGGAGGACGAATCCCCGCCGCTTGGCCAGGTTGGCGATCTTCTCCAGGCTGTCGAGCGGGACCGGCATGCCCTGAGTATAGCGACGCCGCCCGCGCGCAGGCGACGGGGCCGGTGGGGGGTGTTAGCCGATACCGAGCGGCTCGTCCTCGCGCAGCTTCCGCGTGATGGGGGTGGGCACGCGCGCGAGCAGCGTGGCCAGGGCAAAGGCGGCCAGCCCGCCCAGCGCCCAGGACATCGGGAGCTCGATCACCCGGTTCTCGGTCTTGATCCGGAGGTGCCCGGGGGTCCCCGGCGAGACCACCTGGCGCGCTTCCTCCAGTGCTGTCCCCAGCTCCATCAGGGCCCGCTTGGCCCGCTCCAGGTCGATCTCCATCGCCCCACCTCCGTGTCTTGACTATACCCCCATTCCGCCGGCGCAGTCATGGTGGCGGGAAGCGGCCCATCACCGCCGGGCTGCGCAACCGCATCTCCAGCCGGTGCTCCGCGTAGCCGCGCAGGAGGTCGAGCAGCCGCTCGGGCCGGGGCGGGGTGGCCGCGGGGACGGCCGCCGGAGGGGCCGTGAGCAGGCGGGACAGGGCGGCGGCCTCCTCCGGCCGCAGGGGCACGGCCTGCGGGTCCCGCCCGGCGCAGGCGGGGCAGACCACCCCGCCCAGGGCGTGGCTCCAGCGCACCCCTCCGCCGGGTGGGCGGCCGCACCGGGCGCACGCGGTCAGGTGGGGCTCGAACCCGGCCAGGCTGACCAGCTGCAGGGCGAACCACAGGGCGCCCCGGAGGGCATCGTCCTCCGCCACCAGGTGGAGCGCCGCCACGAAGCGGTCGAAGAGCGCCGGCAGGGCCTCGCGCTCGGGGACGGCAGCGTCGAGCAGCTCGCCCATCAGCGCGGCCAGCCCGAAGCGGTGCAGGTCGGTGCGCAGCGGGGCCAGGGCCGCCACGACCTCGGCCTGGGCCACCACGTCCAGCGAACGACCGTGGGCCAGGAGGAGACGGAGGTGGGTGAAGGGCTCCAGCCGGCCGGCCAGACGGCTCGTCCCCCGCCGGACGCCCCGCGCCGCCGCGTCCACCTTGCCGTGCTCGCGCGTGTAGAAGGTGATGACGCGGTCGGCCTCCCCCAGCGCCCGCCGCCGCAGGACCACCCCTTCCGCCTTGTAGACGC
>JAVHLY010000037.1 GCA_031081585.1 Armatimonadota bacterium | reverse complement strand
TAAGAGACGGCGGCCTTATCGAAGCAGGCTCAGAGGGCCAGGAGGGGACGCTGGGAGGGCATGGAGCAAGGGCATGGAGGTTTCTGTCGCTGAGGGAATGGCGACTGCCGTTGAGGACTCTGTGATGCGTGCCGATGCACAAATCGGGTTCAGCGTGAGATCGGCCCTTGGAGGTGACTATGGAAGTCCCTGTGAGGGCAAGAGGAGCATGGACAACGGCGTGTAGGAGTCCATGGAGGCTGTTCGGTTCAGCATGGCTTCAATCGTCGCCTTCTCCCTCGGGCTCCTCCTGGGCGGACTGGTCTGCGCGGCTGTGGCTGTCCTGCTCCTCGGCCAGCTCAAGGACGCGCGGCGACAGGTCGAACGGCTGGAACGGGATGTGCGTGAGGTCACCGAGGCGAAGGCCCGGGCCGAGCAGGAGGCGCGTCGCGTCCCGGATCTCGTCGCCGAGCTGGCGACCGTCCGGCGACGGGCCGAGGAGCTGCACACGCAGCTGGCGGAGAACGCTGCGCGGCTGGAGGCCGCTCAGCAGGCGGCCGAGTGGCGGGCGCAGGTCCAGCAACACCTTGAAGCCGTCTTCAAAGCCCTGGCTGCCGACCTCCTCCAGGTCAATGCGCAGCAGTTCCTCGGACAGGCGAGCGCCCAGATCGCCCAGGTGGTCGACCCGCTGAAGTCGACCCTCGGTGCCCTCGAGCAGCAGGTCCGCCACCTGGAAACGCAGCGGGAGGGCGCCTACCAGGGGCTGCGGAGCCAGCTGGAGATCCTGCAGAGCACGACGTCCACACTGGCGCAGGCGTTGAAGTCGGCGTCGGCGCGGGGCCAGTGGGGAGAGGTCCAGCTCCGGCGGCTCGTGGAGCTGGCCGGCATGGTGGAGCACGTCGACTTTGTCGAACAGCACCACACCGGTGAGGCGCGCCCCGACCTGATCGTCCACCTGCCCAGGGGCGGGGTGCTGGCGGTGGACGCCAAGACCCCGATGCAGGCCTTCCTGGAGGCGATGGAGTCCCAGGACGAGGGGGTGCGGGCCGCCCGGCTCGCGGCCCACGCCCGCGCCCTGCGCCAGCACGTCCAGCACCTGGCCGGCAAGCGCTACTGGGAGCAGTTCGAGCGCACCCCGGAGGCCGTCGTCCTCTTCATCCCCAACGACGGCTGTCTCGCCGCCGCCTTCGAGCGGGATCCCAGCCTGCTGGAGGATGCGTTGCGCCAGCGAGTGCTGCTGGCCACGCCCGTCACCCTCCTGGCCCTCCTCAAGGCCGTGGCCTACGGATGGCAGCAACACGAGGTGGCCGAGCACGCTCGGGAGATCGCCGAGCACGGCCGCCACCTCTACGCGCGCCTGGCGGACTTCCTGGAGCGGCTGGCGATGGCGGGCCGACGCCTGGACTCGGCGGTGAAGTACTACAACGAAGCCGTGGGGTCCCTGGAGCGCAAGGTCCTGCCCTCCGCCCGGCGCCTGAAGGAGCTGGGGCTGGGGAGCGAGGACCTACAGGCGCCGCCGGGGATCGAGCGCACCGCTCGGGGTACCGCCCCCGAGGCTCCGGAAGCACCATCCCTGCCCATTGCGGCCTCCGAGGTGGCTCCAGCGCCGGAGTCGGGCCGCGACGGGCCCGCGCACCAGCGATAAGGGGGCTTCGAAGACCCCGTCCGACCACCACCGCCGCGGCGAGCGGCCGGGCTTCACCCCGGGCGGATGCTAGGATAGTCTTCGGCATGGGGGTGAAGGAGCGTCACGCCCGGGCGAAGCCGCTGCCGGCCGACCTGTCGCAGCGGTTGGACGCCCTTCCCGAGCTTCTGGCCCGCCACCCCATCCGCGCGGCCTACCTGTTCGGATCCCTCCAGGATGAGGAGGCCACGCCCGCCGACGTCGACCTGGCGGTGCTGCCGGACAGGGGCTACACATACGCTGCCCTGTACGCCGACCTCTCGACCCTGCTGGGGACGGATTGCCTGGACGTGGTGGACCTGCGCGTGGCGCCCCCGCCGCTCCAGTGGGCGGCGATCCGGGGCCGGCGGATCTTCGCCCGCTCCGAAGCCGACGCTGAGGCCTTCGAGGCTCGCGTCCGCAGGGTGTATCGGGACGATCGACTGCGCTGGCATCGCCGTGTCTCAGATCTCGGGAGGAGCCCTCCGATGCCGGTTCGGCGTGACCTCGTGGCTCGTCTACTCGGTGAGCTGGAGCGTACCGCCCAGGAACTGGAGAAGTATCGGCAGGTCGACGGTTCGCACCTGCGGGCCGACCTCAGCCTGCGCTGGACGGTCGAACGCGGGCTCCTGGCGGGACTCACGACCCTCTTCCAGATCGCGGAGCACATCCTGGCGGCGCACTTCCGCCGCGTTCCGGAGACCGACGAAGGCCTGCTTGTCGACCTGCGGGACCTGGGGGTCCTCCCCGATGTCCTCTACCAGGAGCTCCGTGGAGCAGGCGGATTCCGCAACGTCCTCGTGCACCAGTACGTGACCATCGACCTCGACGAAGTCGCAGGAGCCGTCCGGCGCGCTCCGACCATCCTCCGCCGGTTCGCGCAGGCGATCTCCTCCTGGCTGGCCAGCCAGCCCGACGCATGAGGGGGGGCGCAGAGGCGGTGCGGGAGGAGCCCCTTCACCCTCCTGCGCGACCCTCGATCCAGGGCTCGTACTCTCCGAGCGGACCTAACCCTGTCACCGTCCCCGAAAGCCAACGCTCGCTGGCCGATAGTACACTCGAGGCGGAGGTGACGCCCGTGGGCGTCCAGCTCAAGCGGTGGACCCGTGAGGAGTATCGCCGGCTCGCCGAGTACGGGGTGCTGGGCGAGGACGACCATGTCCAGCTCGTCGATGGAGCGATCGTGCAGATGCCGCCCCAGAGCCCCCTGCACAGCGGCACGGTCCACCTCGTTGCCGAGGCCGTGCGCGACGCCTGTCCGTCCGGGTACACTGTGCGGACCCGGCTGCCGCTGGCGCTGTCGCCCTGGTCCGAGCCGGAGCCGGATGTGGCCGTCGTGCCGGGCGACCCGCGAGCCTACCTGGCCGAGCACCCCACCTCGGCCGTCCTGGTCGTCGAAGTCGCCGTGGCCACGGGAGCCTACGACCGCGAGCGCAAGGCCACGGTGTATGCGAGGGCGGGAGTGCCCGAGTACTGGGTCGTCGATCCGACCGCCGGCGTGGTGGAGGTCTTCCGGGACCCGACGCCCGAGGGGTACGCCGCGGTGCGCCGTCTGGGCCGGCAGGACGCCATCGCGCCTCTGCTGGCACCAGACCGCCCGGTGGCGGTCCGCGACCTCCTGCCGTAGCGGCCTGGGCCGCCTACCGCCCTCCTCACACCACCCCGTGGCGCTCCCAGAACCGGAAGGCCGCCGCGAGGAAAGTGTCCGTGGCCTCGCGGATGACGTCGTGCCCCACCCCCGGGACCAGGACCAGCTCGGCGTGCGGCATCCAGGCGGCCATCTCCCGGGTCTGGGCGATGGGCGTGATGCGGTCGCGCTCCCCCGCCACGAGCAGCGTGGGCTGGGCGATGGCCGCCAGCGCCTCCCGGGTGAAGTCGGGGCGGTGGCGGTCCTCCTCCGCCCAGCAGCGCAGCAGGTCGCGCAGCCGCTCCTCCGAGCCGTGCAGCCGCGCCAGCGCCCGCCACCACAGGGGCCGCGTCGTGCGCATCCGCTCCGCGTCCCAGAACGCCGCCCCGCGCGTGGGCAGGTCGCGCACGGTGTAGTGGCTGCCGACCAGCACCTGGGTGGCGACGCGCGCCGGGTGGCGCGTCACCAGGTACAGCGCCGCCGAGGCCCCACCGCTGAAGGCGAGCACGTGCGCCCGGTCGACCCCCAGGTGGTCCAGCAGCGCCGCGGCGTCGTCGGCCAGCTCGCGCAGGTCGAGGCGGTCGAGGGGGTTGGTGCTGGCGCCGTGGCCGCGCAGGTCCGGGCCGATCAGGTGGAAACGCGCGGCCAGCGGCGGCAGGACCGGCTCGAAGGCGGCGCGGAAGGTGGCGCAGGCGTTGTGCAGGAGGAGGAGCGGCGGCCGGCCCGGGTCGCCGAGGCGCTGGTAGGCCAGGCGGGCGCCGTCGCGCTCGATGACGCCTCCCGGACCCGGGCCGGGGGGGCCGCCGGTGACGGGGGAGGGCTCGCCGCCTACGGCCGCACCAGCCGCCAGGTCCCTCCCTGGATGCGCACGATCACCGCCGCCCGCTTGTCCAGCCCGAGGTGGTCCTTGGGGGAGAAGTTGAAGACGCCGGTGATCCCCACGAGCTCCTTGGTGCCGCGCTCGATCTGGTCGCGCAGCGTGGCCCGGAAGCCGCCCACGTTCTCCGGGCGCACCCCCTGCCGCAGCACCCGCTCGATGGCCGGCTTGAGGATGAGCATGGCGTCCAGCGCGTGCCCGCCGAAGGTGTTGCGCGTGCCCGGACCGAAGCGCCCCTCGTACCGGCGGATGTACTCCAGCAGCACCGGCTTCTGCTTGTTGGTGTCGGGCAGTTCTTCCGCCACCAGCAGCGGGCCGACGGCCAGGACGACGCCCTCCACGGTGGGGCCGCCCAGGTCGAGGAAGGTCTTGTTGGCCACCCCGTGGCTGTGGTAGATCGGCTGGCGCAGGTTGAGGTCGCGGATGTTCTTCGTGGCCACGTTGGCCCCGGGCGGGATGGCCCAGATGAGGAAGGCGTCGGGGTTGCGCCCGGCGGCCCGGGTGATCTGGCTGGTCACGTCGGTGGCGGTGCGGGCGAAGGACTCCTTGGCCACGATCTCGATGCGCTTCTGGGGGGCGATCTTCTCGAACTCCTGCAGCCCCACCTGGCCGAAGGCGTCGTCGAAGCCCAGCCAGGCGATGCGCCGGTGCCCCACCCGGGCCATGTAGTCGCCCAGCACGTCCAGGATCAGGCGGTCGGTCTGGGGCGTCTTGAAGACCCACCGGCGCTGCTCCACCGGCTCGATGATGGTCACCGCAGCGGCCAGCGAGATGGTGGGGACGCGGGCGCGCTGGACGGTGTCGATGATGGCCAGGCTGGCCGGGCTGGTGGTGCAGCACACCACCGCCGCCACGCGCTCCTCCTCGATGAAGCGCTTGGTGGCGATGACGGCCTTGGTGGGGTCGCTCTCCCCGTCGGTCACGAGGTACTGGATGCGCACCTCTCCCTGGGGGCCGCGGGCAGTGCCGAGCTCCGCCTCGTAGAGCTGGACGGTGTTGCGCTCGGGGACGCCCAGCGAGGAGGCGGGTCCGGTGATGTCCACGACGAAACCGATCTTCACCGTGGCCGGCTGCGCCGCGCCCGGCGGGGTCAGGCCGACGAGCAGCGCGAGGGCGGCCAGCAGGGCCAGGCCGGCCGGCCGCGGGCGCAGGGTGGGGCGCAGCGAGCGCACGCGGGTCAGGGCGAACGGTCGCATATCCCTTCACCCCCGTGGATGGGATCGCAGGTCTGTCCTCACGTGGATCGTGGAGAGGGATTCGTCGGGCGGCCGCCGCCGCCCTGCGCCCGGGACCGGTCCTCCACCCCGCGTGCCTCTCCCGGCTGCGGCGGCCGCCCCTCAGGCCACGTGCCCGCCCAGGTAGGCGGCCCGCACGCGGGGGTCCTCCGCCAGCGCGGCGGCGGGCCCCTCCAGCACCATCCGGCCGCCCTCCATGACGTAGGCGCGGTGGGCCACCTCGAGCGCGGCGCGGGCGTTCTGCTCGACCAGCAGCAGGGCCAGCCCCCGGTCGACGAGGCTGCGCAGCACGCGCAGGATCTCGCGGATGACCAGCGGCGCCAGTCCGAGCAGCGGTTCGTCCATGAGCAGGACCCGCGGGCGGCCCATCAGGCCGCGGCCCACCGCCACCATCTGCTGCATGCCCCCGGAGAGGGCCCGGGCCGGCGCGCGCTGCCGGTCGCGCAGCACCGGGAAGAGGCGCAGCACCTCCTCCAGGTCCCCGGCGATGGCCACCGGGTCCCGGCGGGCCCGGTGGTAGGCGCCCAGCAGCAGGTTGTCGCGCACCGAGAGCGTCGTGAAGAGCTGCCGCCGCTCCGGCACCAACACCATGCCGCGGGCCACCAGGGCCTCCGGCGGCAGCCCCAGCACGGGCCGGCCGTCCAGCTCCACCCGGCCCCGCGCCTGCACGAGTCCCGTGAGGGCGTGCAGCAGGGTGGTCTTCCCCGCGCCGTTGGGGCCGATGATGGCCACGCACTCCCCGGGGTGCACCGCCAGCGCCACCCCGCGCAGCGCGTGGACCGGCCCGTACCAGGCGTGGAGCTCCGCGACGGTCAGCAGCGGGGTCGCCATCGTCGGCTCTCCGCCGGCCGGCGGGGTGGCGGTCACGACGGCTTCCCTCCGCCGGCGCCGGCCGGGGCGGGCTCGCCCAGGTAGGCGGCGATCACCTGGGGGTCCTGCTGCACCGCCTGGGGCGGCCCCTCGGCGATGGCCCGCCCGTAGTTCAGCACCAGGACCCGGTCCGCCAGCCCCATCACCAGCCCCACGTCGTGCTCCACCAGCAGCACGGTGGCGCCGTCGGCGCGGATGCGGCGGATCAGCGCCACCAGCGCCGCCCGCTCCGCCGCGCTGAGCCCGGAGGCGGGCTCGTCCAGCAGGAGGAGGCGCGGCTGCGCGGCCAGGGCGCGGGCCAGCTCGACGAGGCGCTGCGCGCCGAAGGGCAGCGCGCCGGCGCGCGCCCCGGCCAGGTGGGCCAGCCCGACCCGCTCCAGGCAGGCCAGGCTCTGCCGGTAGGCGGCGGCCTCCTCGGCGGCGGCCAGCCCCAGCATGGAGACGACGAAGCCACTGTGCAGGTGGCGGTGCAGTCCCAGCATGACGTTCTCGGCTACGGTGAGGTCGGGGACGATGTGCGGCGTCTGGAAGGTGCGCGCCACCCCGGCGGCGGCCACGGCGTAGGCGGGCAGCCGGTCGAGGCGCAGGCCGTCCAGCGCGATGCGGCCGGCGGTCGGGCGCAGCACGCCCGAGATCAGGTTGAAGACGGTGGTCTTGCCGGCGCCGTTGGGGCCGATGATGGCGTAGATCTCGCCCGGGGGCACGGCGAAGGTAACGTCGTCCACGGCCAGAAGCCCCCCGAAGCGCTTGGTCAGGTGCTCGACGGCGATGAGGGGATCGTCGCCGCCTCGGGCGCGGGAGCGCGAGGCCGCATCGCCGGGGTGCACGACCGCCACCTCGCCCCGCTCCTCCGTCAGGACCGACGGTGCGGCGGCGCCCGGGGTTGCCGCCAGGTCCGAGGGCGCGGTGACATCCCCGGCCGGTCCTGCCGCGCCGGCAGTGACCCGCTCCAGCCGCAGCAGGCGCAGGACGAACGGCCACAGCCCCTGCGGCCAGAAGATCACCACCGCCGCCAGCAGCACCCCGAAGACGATGATCTCGTACTCCGCCGAGGCGCCCGCACGGAAGAAGCGCGGCAGCACCGTGCGCAGGGCCTCGCGCAGGATCGTCAGCACGGCGGCCCCCAGCACCGCCCCCGGCAGGTGGGCGATCCCCCCGAGCACGCTCATCACCAGCAGGGCGATGGAGAACTCGAAGGCGAAGGGGGTGGGGTTTACGAAGCTCAGCCAGTGGACGTAGAGGCTGCCGGCCAGCCCGGCAAAGGCGGCGCTGAGGGCGAAGACCCGCCCTTTGTAGCTGGCCGGGTTGACCGCCAGGGTGGCGGCCACCACCTCGCTCCCCCGCACCGCCGCCAGCGCCCGGCCCACCCGCGAGCGCACCAGGTTGCGGCTCAGCGCCAGGGCCCCGAGCACCGCCGCCCAGCTCAGGTAGTAGAGGGCGCGGTCCCCCGCCAGGACGACGGGCCCGAGCGCGAGCGGCGGGATGCCGGTGAGCCCGCTGGGCCCGCCGGTCAGGGGCTGCAGGTTGCGGAAGAGGACGTCCACGACCACGTTCAGGGCCAGGGTGCCCAGCACCAGGTAGTGGCCGCGCAGGATGAGGACGGGGGCGCCCACGACCCAGGCCAGCAGCGCCGCGCCGGCCACGGCGCAGGCCATCCCCAGCCAGGGGTCCACCCCGTAGCGCAGCGTGGTGATGGCCGAGACGTAGGCGCCGACCCCGTAGAAGGCCGCCTGGCCGAGCGAGACCTGCCCGGCGTACCCGCCCAGCAGGGTGAGCCCGATGGCGATGAGGGCGTTGAGCCCGATAAAGAGGAAGATGCTGAGCGACACCCGCCCGGCCACGACCCAGGGGAGGAGGACGAGCCCCGCCAGCAGGGCGGCCAGCGCCGTCCGGTCGCGCGACCAGGCGATGGGCCGGCGCGCCGCGACCGTCTCACTCACTCCTGGGCCGCCTCCTCGCCGATGAGGACCCCCTCGCGCAGGGCCGCCAGGGCCCGCGCCAGCAGGACGGCGATGAGCACCCCGAAGGCGATGGCGTCGCGGTAGTTGGAGGAGATGAGCCCGGCCCCCAGCGACTCCACCACGCCGAAGGCCAGCGTGGCCACCACGGTCAGCGGGTAGGAGGTCATGCCGGCCACCACCGCCCCGACGAAGCCCTTGAGCCCGAGGATGAGCCCCATGTCGTAGGTGGCCAGCGTCAGTGGCGTGATGAGCACCCCGGCCAGGCCGCCGAGCCCCCCGGCGATGGCGAAGGCCAGCGTGCCCATGCGGTCGACGCTGATGCCGGCCAGGCGCGCGGCGGTGGGGTTCACCGCGCAGGCCCGCAGCGACTTGCCGCGCAGCGTCCGGCTGAAGAAGAGGTAGGCGGCGGCCAGGATGACCGCCACCGCGCCCAGCACCCACAGCGCCTGGCGCGTCACGACGGCGCCCGCCACCCGCACCGGCGGGCCGGTGACGAAGGGGGGCAGGCTGTAGGGGTTGGTGCCCCACAGCAGCAGCAGGAGGCCGCGCAGCGTCAGGTGGGCGGCGATGGTGACGATGAGCAGGGTGAGGGCGCTGGCGCCGCGCACGGGGCGGATGGCCACCAGGTGCATCCCGGCGCCGAGCGCGGTGGCGGCGGCCACGGCCAGCAGGAGCGCGGCCCACAGCGGGACGCCGGCCCCGACCGCGCTCGCGGCCAGCAGCGCCCCGAAGGCGGCGAACTCCCCCTGGGCCACGTTCACCACGCGGGTGACGCTGGCGATGACCACGAGACCGAGCCCCAGCAGGGCGTAGATGGCCCCGTTCACCAGGCCGCTGGCGATGAACTGGGCGATCTGCTGCTCCAGAGTCATGGGCCCGCGGGGGATGTTCCGTCGGCCACCGGCGAATTCCTGGGGGCAGGCGGTCTGCGGGGCGAACCGCCGGGCAGCCCACGGGCCGCCGCGCGCCCGTCAGTGGGCCAGGGCAGCCCTCGAGGAAGGCCTCCGCCTGCTCCTGGCCAGCCCCAGCCTGGTCGTGCTGATCCTGACGGAGGACCGGGACTTCTGCCGCTTCCGCGGCCTCCCCGTGGCGCACCTGACCTGAGCGGCGGGCTATACTACGGGTGAGCCGGTCATGAGCGCCCGCCGCGGGCACCGGCCGGCAGGCGCCTGCGCGGGGCAGAGGAGGCGGCTGTGCTGCGAGGGTCCCTGGTCCCCCTGGTGACGCCCTTCCGGGACGGGCAGATCGACCACGCCGCGTTCGACGACCTCATCGAGTGGCAGATCGCCAGCGGCACCCACGGCCTGGTCATCGGCGGTACCACGGGGGAGCCGACCTCGCTCTCCCTGGAGGAGCGGGAGTTCCTCATCGAGCGCGCCGTCAGGCGGGTGCGCGGCCGGGTGCCGGTGATCGCCGGCACGGGGACGAACAACCTCGACGAGACGCTGCGCCTCACCGCCTTCGCCCGGCGGGCCGGCGCGGACGCGGTCCTCGTCGTCGTCCCCTCCTACGTGCGCCCCTCCCAGGAGGGGCTGTACCGCTACTTCTCCGCCGTCGCGGCCGCCGCCGACCTGCCCGTGATCCTCTACAACATCCCCGGCCGCACCGCCATGAATTTGGACGTGGAGACGATGGCCCGGCTGGCCGACGCGCACCGGAACATCGTCGGGGTCAAGGAGGCCAACAAGGACTTCGAGCACATCACCCGGGTCTTCCACCGGCTGGGGTCGCGCCTGGCCGTCTACTCGGGGATCGAGCTCTTCTGCTTCCCCCTGCTGGCCCTGGGCGGCGCCGGGCACGTCAGCGCCACCGGCAACGTGCTGCCGCGCGAGGTGGCGCGCCTGTACGACCTGGCCGCGGCGGGGCGCTGGGAGGAGGCGCGCGAACTGCACACCTACCTCGTGCCGATGAACGAGGCCCTCTTCCTGGAGACCAACCCGGTGCCGGCGAAGACGGCGCTGGGGCTCATGGGGCGCATCCGGCCGGAGGTGCGGCCGCCGCTGGCCCCGCTCGGGCCCGCCAGCGAGGCGCGGCTGCGCGCCGTGCTGGAACAGTACGGGCTGCTGGCGGCGGCCCCGGTGAGCGGCGGCTGAGGGGCGCCGGCGTGGCGGGGTAGCGGAGGGTCCGATGCAGGTCCTGCCCGGTCTCGAGACGGCGCGCCACTACATCGACGGGCGCTTCACCGACGGCGTGCGCGGGGAGACCTTCCCCACGCTGAACCCGGCGACCAACGAGCCGCTCGCTCGGGTGGCGGCGGGCACGCCCGAGGACGTCGACCGGGCCGTGCAGGCCGCCCGCCGCGCCTTCGACGAGGGCCCCTGGCCGCGCCTGCCGGCGGCGGACCGGGCCCGCATCCTGCGGCGCATCGCCGACGTCATCGAGCGGCGCGCCGACGAGATCGCCCGCGTCGAGGTCCTGGACACCGGGATCCCCCTGACGCAGATCCGCCAGGGGCAGGTGCTGCGCGCGGCGGACAACTTCCGCTTCTTCGCCGAGATGGCCACGCGCATCCCCACCGAGGCCTACCCCAAGGACGGGGAGTTCCTCAACTACGTGCGGCGCGTCCCCGTGGGGGTGGTGGGGCTCATCACCCCCTGGAACACCCCCTTCATGCTGGAGACCTGGAAGCTGGCGCCCTGTCTCGCCGCCGGGTGCACGTGCGTCCTCAAGCCGGCGGAGTGGGCGCCGCTGTCGGCCGTGCGCCTGGTGGAGGCGGTGCAGGAGGCGGGCGTCCCGCCGGGGGTGGTGAACCTCGTCCACGGCATCGGCGAGGTGGCGGGGGCGGCGCTGGTGGCCCACCCCGGGGTGAACGCCATCTCCTTCACCGGCGAGACCACCACCGGCATGGAGATCCTGCGCACGGGGGCGGCCACCCTCAAGCGCTTCTCCATGGAGCTCGGCGGGAAGTCCCCGGTGCTGGTCTTCCCCGACGCCGACCTGGAGCGGGCGCTGGACGCCGTGCTGGTGGGCGTCTACACCCTCAACGGGGAGCGGTGCACGGCCAACTCCCGGCTGCTGGTGCACGAGAGCATCGCCGACGCCTTCGTCGAGCGCCTGGTGCGCCGCGTGGCCGCCCTGCGCCTGGGCGATCCGCTGGACCCGGCCACCGAGGTGGGACCGCTCATCCACCCCGACCACTGGGAGCGGGTGCACGGCTACGTCCGCCTGGGCGAGGCGGAGGGGGCGCACCTGGCCACCGGAGGGAGGCGGCCGGCGGGGCTGCCGCAGGGCAACTACCTGGAGCCGGCGGTCTTCACCGACGTGCGCCCGTCGATGCGCATCTTCCAGGAGGAGATCTTCGGCCCGGTGCTGGTGGTGACGCGCTTCCGCGACGAGACCGAGGCGGTGCGATTGGCCAACGCGGTGCGCTACGGGCTGGCCGCCTACGTGTGGACCGGGGACGTGGCCCGGGCCCACCGGGTGGCGCACGCGCTGGAGGCGGGGATGGTCTGGGTGAACTCGCACAACGTGCGCGACCTGCGCACGCCCTTCGGCGGGATGAAGCACAGCGGGATCGGCCGCGAGGGCGGGCACTACTCCTTCGACTTCTTCATGGAGTACCAGACGGTGCACGTGGCGCTCGGCACCCACCGCATCCCCCGCCTGGGGACCGGAGAGCCGCTGCGCCCCACGGACGTGCGGCGGCTGGGCGGCTGATGGGGGAGGCGCGCGGCGCCGGCGGACGGGCGGATCACCCGCAGGTGGCCGTGCTGCCGCCGCTGCTCTTCGCCGGCGCCTTCCTGCTGGGGCTGGTGGTGGAGCGGGTGCGCCCGACGCCGCTCGGGCCGCTGCCGCTGCGGCTGCTCCTGGGCGCGCTCCTCGTGGCGGCCTCGGCCGCCCTGGCCGGCGCGGCGCTGCGGGAGTTCCGGCGGGCCGGGACCCCGGTGGAGGTGTGGCGGCCGGCCACGACGCTGGTGACCACCGGCCCCTACCGGCGCTCGCGCAACCCGCTCTACCTCGCCCTGACGCTGCTCTACCTGGGCCTGGGCATCGCCGTCGGCAGCCTCTGGGTACTCCTCCTGCTCCTCCCGGTGCTGGTGATCCTCACCGAGGGCGTGGTCAAGCGCGAGGAGGCCTACCTGGAGCGCACCTTCGGCGAGGCCTACCGCCGCTACCGGGCCGCCACGCCACGCTGGATCTAGGAGGCGAGCGACCATGCCGGCACGGACCGGAGCGCAGTACGTCGAAGGGCTACGGACCCGTCCCCCCGAGCTGTGGGTCGGCGGGGTCCGCGTCACGGACCCCACCACGCACCCCGCCTTCCGCCCGGTCATCCAGAGCCTGGCCGCCCTCTACGACATGCAGCACGACCCGGCGCTGCGCGACGAGCTCACCTACGTCTCCCCCTCTTCGGGAGAGCGGGTCGGCCTGAGCTTCCTCACGCCGCGCACCCGCGAGGACCTGGCGCGGGTGCGCACGATGATGAAGCGCTGGGCGGACTGGTCGGGCGGGATGCTCGGCCGCACGCCCGACTACCTCAACCGGGCGCTGATGGCCTACGCCGCCGCCAGCGACTACTGCGCCCAGGTGGACCCGCGCTTCGGGGAGCACATCCGCCGCTACTACGAGTACGTGCGCGAGCACGACCTGGTGCTCACCCACACCCTGATCAACCCCCAGGCCAACCGCAGCGTGGGCCCGGGCGGGCAGGCCGACCCCACCCTGGCCGCGCGCGTGGTGCGGGAGACCCCGGACGGCATCGTCGTCACCGGCGCCCGCATGCTGGCCACGCTGCCGGTGGCGGACGAGATCATGGTCTTCCCCTCCACGCTCCTCAAGGCCGGCGAGGAGGACCGCCCCTACGCCTTTGCCTTCGCCATCCCCACCCACACCCCCGGGTTGCGCTTCCTCTGCCGCGAGCCCTTCATCCCCGACGGTGCCGCCGCCGACCCGGTGGACCACCCCCTGGCCGCCCGCTTCGAGGAGATGGACGCGGTGGTCCTCTTCGACGAGGTGCTGGTCCCCTGGGAGCGCGTCTTCCTCCTCTACGACGTAGAGCGCTGCAACAAGGCCTTCGGGGCCACCAACGCCGTCGTGCACATGGCCCACCAGGTGGTCACGAAGAACGTGGCCAAGACGGAGTTCGTCCTGGGCGTGGCCTCGGCCATCGTGGACGCCATCGCCATCGAGGGCTTCCAGCACGTCCAGGGGAAGATCGCCGAGATCATCTACTACCTGGAGGCGATGCGCGCCTTCCTGCGCGCCGCCGAGGCCGACGCGCAGGTGGACAAGTGGGGGATGATGACGCCGGCGTGGCCGCCGCTCGACGCCGCGCGCAACATGTTCACCTGGATGTACCCCCGCATGGTGGAGATCGTGCAGTTGCTGGGCGCCAGCGGCCTGATGGCCCGCCCCACCCGCGCCGACCTGGAGGGGCCGCTGGCCGAGGCGGTGGAGAAGTACCACCAGGCGGCGCGGCTGCCGGCCCGCGACCGCGTGCGCCTCTTCCGCCTGGCCTGGGACCTGGCGCTGTCGGCCTTCGGCTCGCGCCAGGTGCTGTACGAGCGCTTCTTCTTCGGCGACCCGGTGCGCATGCAGATGGCCACCTTCGCCGCCTACGACCGGCGGCCGTACGTCGAGCGGGTCTGGGCCTTCCTGCGGCGGGCGGACGGGACGGAGGCGCCCGCCGTGCCCGCGGCGGCCGCCCCCGGCGGGCCGGGCGGCGCGTGAGCGAGCTCGACCTCACCCCCCAGCACTTCCGCCGCCTCATGGGCCTCTTCGCCACCGGGGTGACGGTGCTGGCGGTGGAGGCCCCGGAGGGCATCCACGGCATGACCGCCAACGCCGTCACCTCGGTCTCGCTGGAGCCGCTCCTCGTGCTGGTCTGCATCGACCGGCGGGCGCGCATGCACCGCCACGTCGCGTTGGGGCGGCCCTACACCATCAACATCCTCCGGGAGGACCAGGAGTCGGTCTCGCGCTACTTCGCCGGGTCCTGGCGGGCGCCGCAGCCCCCCGAGTTCCGCTTCCGCCGCTGGACCCACGGCCCACTCCTGGTCGGGGCGCTGGGGACGGTGGGGTGCGTGATGGACCGCCTGGTGGACGGCGGGGACCACACCATCGTCCTCTCCCGCGTCACCGGCCTGTACGCGGGGGAGCCGGGGCGACCGCTCACCTTCTTCGGCGGGCGCTACCGCCGGCTGCGCGACGAGGAGGAAGCGGCGCGACCCCCGGCCGACGAGTGGACCCACGAGTCGGTCCGCCTCTACCACGACGCGGCGCCCTGGGAGGAGGCCGTCGATGAGGCGTAGGCGCGGACGACCCGGGGCGCGGCGGGGCTGGGGGCGCCGCCAGGCGCGGCACCGGGGCGGCCGATGACGGCGCAGGCGCAGGAGCAGGCACAGGCGCAGGGGCAGGCGCCGACGGTCCTGCGGGCCGCCCACATCGAGTACCGCGTCACCGACCTGGAGCGGGCGGCGGCCTTCTACATCGGGCTGCTCGGCTTCGTCGAGAGCGCCCGCGACCCCCAGCGCCTCTACCTGCGCGGCTACGAGGAGTGGCTGCACCACGGGCTGGTCCTGCGCCGGGCCCCCGCCCCCGGCGTGGGCCACCTGGCCTTCCGCGTGGCCGGGCCCGCCGACCTGGAGGCGCTGGCCGACCTGGCGCGGCGGGAGGGCCTCCCCCACCGCTGGGTGGAGGGGGAGGAGGCGGGGCAGGGGCGGGCCCTGCGGCTGCAGGATCCCGCGGGGCTGCCCCTCGAGTTCTTCCACGCCATGACGCCCGTGGAGCGCCTCCTGCAGGCCTACGACCGCTACCGTGGGCCGGGGGTGATGCGCCTCGACCACTTCAACGTCCAGGTGCCGGACGTGGCGCCGCTGGCGCGCTGGTACCAGGAGCGCCTGGGCTTCCGCTGCTCCGAGCTCACCGAGACCGAAGAGGACCCGCCGCGCCTGTGGGCGATCTGGCTGCACCGCAAGCAGAACGTCCACGACATCGCCCTGATGACGGGGGTGGGGCCGCGGGTCCACCACGCGGGCTTCTGGATGACCGACACCACGGCGGTGCTGCGCGCCTGCGACGCCCTGGCCGCCGCCGGGCAGGTGGCGGCGATCGAGCGCGGCCCGGGCCGCCACGGGCTCAGCAACGCCTTCTTCCTGTACCTGCGCGACCCCGACGGCAACCGCCTGGAGCTGTACACGGGGGACTACCTGATCGCCGACCCGGACTGGCCGCCCATCCGCTGGCGCCTCAACGACCCCCGCCGGGCCACGCTGTGGGGGCACGCCCCGCCGCGCTCCTGGTTCGACGAGGCCTCGCCGGTGGAGTCGGTGGTGGACGGCACCCTGCTGCCGGTGCACCCACCGGTCATGGAGGACCGGCCGCGCTTCGTCCCCGGCGACGAATGGCGGCACGTCGAGCAGACCCGGGCCCTGGACGACCCTGACCTCCTCCCGGCGCCGCTGTGGTGCTGGCCCCCGTGACGCGCCCCGGGCTGGCCGAGCTGGTGGCGGCCATTGCCGCGGGGCGGCGCTCGCCCGTCGAGCTGGTCGACCGCTGCCTCGACCGCATCGAGCGCGAGGACCCCACGCTGCACGCCTTCATCACGGTGACCGGCGCCGCCGCGCGCCGGCTCGCCGCCGCGCGCGAGGCGGAGGCGCGGCGCGGGGAGGTGCGCGGGCCGCTCCACGGGGTGCCCGTGGCGGTGAAGGACCTCTTCGACATGGCCGGGCTGCCCACCACCGCGGGCGCCGCCGTGCGGCGGACCCACGTGGCGCAGACCACGGCCACGGCGGTGCGGCGGCTCGAGGCGGCGGGGGCGGTCGTCGTGGGCAAGACCAACCTGCACGAGTTCGCCTTCGGCGTCACCTCGGTGAACCCGCACTTCGGCCCCGCCGCCAACCCCCACGCGCCCGACCGGGTGGCCGGCGGCAGCAGCGGGGGGTCGGCGGCCGCGGTGGCGGCGGGGCACTGCGCCGCCGCGCTCGGCACCGACACCGGGGGCTCGATCCGCATCCCCGCGGCGCTGTGCGGGATCGTCGGGCTCAAGCCCACCTTCGGGCGGGTGAGCCGCCACGGGGTCGTCCCGCTGGCCTGGTCGTTCGACACGGTGGGGCCGCTGACGCGCACGGTGGCCGACGCCGCCCTGCTCTTCGCGGTGCTGGCCGGCGCGGACGAGCACGACCCCCTGACGGGCCGCTGGCCGCCGCCGACATCGGGCCTGGCCGACCCGCCGACGCGCTTCACCGTCGTGCGGCTGCGGGGGCCGTTCTTCGACGACGTGGAGCCGGCGGTGGGTGAGGCGGTGGACCGGGCGGCGCGCCACCTGGCCGCGGCGGGCGGCCGGATCGTGGAGGCGCCGATACCCGAAATCGAGGCGATGCAGGCGGCCCAGACCACCATCCTCTTCGCCGAGGCCGCCGCCTACCACCGGCGCGCCTACCCCGGACGCCTGGCCGAGTACGGCGCCGACGTGCGCGAGCTGCTGGTCGCAGGGGCGGCGATCCCGGCCACCGCCTACGTGGAGGCGCAGCGCGTCCAGGCCCTGGCGGTGCGCACGCTGGGACGGCTGCTGGACGGCGCCGAGGTGTGCCTGTGTGCGGCCGTGCCCATCCCGGCCCCCAGGATCGTCGATGTCGACCCGCAGCAGAGCGACGGGTGGCGGGCCGCCCGCGCCCCGCTCAGCCGCTTCACGCGCCTCTTCAACCTCACCGGGTGGCCGGCGGTGGCGGTCCCGGCCGGGCGGACGCGGGAGGGGCTGCCTGTGGCGGTGCAGCTGGCCGCCGCCCCGGGGCGGGAGGAATCCCTGCTGGCGGTGGCCGCCCTCCTCGAGCGGGCCGAGCCCTGGCCCCTGCCGGAGGTGTGACGCAGCGGCGCTCAGGGGCTCCGGACAGCCAGGCGGCGGGGGAGCAGGGAGGTAGGTGCCCGGCCCTCCGGGAGGATCCCCCGACCGGTCAGGAATGCGTCACCCGCCGTCGTGTTTGCGGAGCCAGGGTATATACGAATTCGCACTCTTCTGTCGAGCCTCCCCTGTCGAGGCAGAGGGGGCATGGACCCGCACACCGGGGAGTGTAGGCTGGGGGTGCGTAGACCGGTGTCCGGTCCGGGGTGTGGCTCAGGGCATGGCTCGGAGAGGGGCTCGGGGGGGGGGGGAGGCCTAGCGTCGTCGCTGACCAGAGATCGCTCGAGGCGTGCCTGCGGGCAGCCCGCTGAGCTCCTGGGCTCCCCGCCGTGGAGAGGGTCCGTAGAGGGTGTGTGGGAGGAGGAGGATGGCCATCAACATCGTCGGGGAGGCCGGTGACGGCGAGGAAGCGGTCCAGAAGGCGCGGGAGCTTGCCCCCGACATCGTGCTCATGGACCTCAAGCTCCCGCGGGTCGACGGCATCGAGGCCACCCGCTTGATCAAGGCGGAGAGCCCGCGGGTGGAGGTCATCGTGCTCTCGGTCTACGAGGACGACGAGTACGTCTTCCAGGCGATCCAGGCCGGCGCCACCGGCTACATCCTCAAGGACATCACCCCCGAGAACCTGGTGCGGGCCATCCGCGCCGTCTACGCCGGGCAGACGATGATCCACCCCGGCATCGCTCGCAAGGTGCTGGAGCGGCTCTCCTACATGGCCCGGGAGCGTGCGGCCGGGCTGACGCGGCTCCACAGCGACGGCCTGACCGACCGTGAGGTGCAGATCCTGGTGGAGATGGCGAAAGGCGCCAGCAACAAGGAGGTGGCGGCCAAGCTCTTCGTCTCGGAGAGCACGGTGAAGAGCCACCTGCGCACGATCTACCGGAAGGTGGGCGTACGCGACCGGGCGCAAGCGGTGGCCTACGCCATTCGCAAGGGGTTCATCCGCTAGCGCCGGGACCCACGCCCTCCGCTCGCCGGTGGACGCCCCGTCCGTCGGGCGACGGAGCGAGACTTCGTCAGCGGAGCACGGACGTTGCCCGCCCGGGGCACGGCCACGGTGAGGGCGGTCGCCTAGGATGACGGGCATGCAGCGCCCTCATGGCGGACGGCTGGTCCAACGCGAGCTGGTCGGCGAGTGGCGCGAGGAGGCGCTGGCCGGCAGCCGCCGCCTGCCGCGGTGGCCCATCAGCGTCGACCTGGCTCGCGACCTGGAGAACCTCGCCCGGGGCGTCCTCAGCCCCCTCGAGGGGTTCATGGGGGAGGAGGACTTCCGCAGCGTCCTGTACCGGAAGCGCCTCGCCTCCGACCTCCCCTGGACCCTGCCGGTCGTCCTCGACGCGGACCCGTCGCGGCTGCGGGCGCTGGGCGGTGCGGAGACGGTGGTGCTGGAGGCGGCGGGGCAGCCCGTGGCCGTGCTCCGCATCACCGAGGTCTTCCGGCACGACCCGCGGGAGCACGCCTTCGAGGTCTTCCGCACCCTCGATCCGGCCCACCCGGGCGTGGCCCGCACGCTGGCGATGGGGCCGTACCTCGTCGCCGGCCCCATCGACCTGCTCGCCGGGCTGCCGCACCCGTTCGCCCGCTACCGCCTCTTCCCGCGGGGAGACCCGGGTCCTCTTTCGGGAGAAAGGGTGGCGCACGATCGTGGGATTCCAGACCCGGAACGTGCCCCACCTGGGGCACGAGTACGTGCAGAAGACCGCGCTGGCCTTCGTCGACGGCATCTTCGTCAACCCGGTGCTGGGGCGCAAGAAGCCCGGCGACTTCCGCGACGAGGTCATCCTGGAGGCGTACGAGGCGCTGCTGGCCCACTACTACCTGCGGCCGCGGGCGGTGCTCTCCGTGCTGCACACGGAGATGCGCTACGCCGGCCCGCGGGAGGCGGTCTTCCACGCCATCCTGCGCAAGAACTTCGGCTGCACGCACTTCGTCGTCGGCCGCGACCACGCCGGGGTGGGGAGCTTCTACCCGCCCTATGCCGCCCAGGAGATCTTCGACGAGTTCCCCGACCTGGGCATCGTGCCGCTCTTCTTCACCGCCTTCTTCCACTGCCACCGGTGCGGGACGGTGGCCAACGAGAAGACCTGTCCCCACCCGGTCGAGCACCGGGTCCCCTTCAGCGGGACGGCGCTGCGGCGTGCGCTGGAGGCGCGCGAGGGGGAGGCGGCGGCGCTCATCCGGCCGGAGGTCGCCGAGGTGGTCAGGCGCCACCCCGCGCCCTTCGTCGCCGCGCGCCCGGCGCCCGCCTGAGGGGGCGGTCTCCCCGCCGCCGACGGGCGCAGGCGCGGCGGGCGGGGCCGGCGGCGGTGCGGCGAAGCGTGTCGGCGGGCGTATCCTAGGAGCTCTCCCCCGCGCCGGCGAATCGGGCGGGAGGCGGAACCTGCCCCGGGGGTGAGGCGTGCCGGATGAGCGCCGGAGAGTGGAAGACATCGCGCTCGTGCTCGCGGAGCTCGAGGACCGCCTGCTGCGGCTGATCCGGGAGGGCCACGGCGGGCGCCTCCGCCCCGAGGAGGCGAACCGGGCCCTGGTGGCCATGGCCCGCGAGTTCCACCTCGTCTTCCACCGCATCCAGGAACGGCTGGAGCAGCGCGACCTCAGCCTGGACCAGGAGGCGCGCCTGGTGGAGTTGCGCCGCCGCTGCCTGCGCCTGTACCGCAAGGCGCGCGTGGAGGACTTCTTCGTCCGCAAGCTCCGCCTGGAGGAGGCCCTGCGCCAGCAGGTCTCCCCCGAGGCGTTCGAGATCTACGAGACCCTGCAGGCGGTCGAGGAGGAAGAGGAGGACTTCCTGGCCCAGGACGAGGCGGCCCTGGAGCGTGCGCTCGCCGAGACCACCCCGGTGGTCGAAGAGGCCGGGGAGCACGCCGACGACCGGCTCACGGCAGGGAGCGCCGAGTAGGGCCGGGCGCGAGGGCGGCGGCCGCCCGGTCGAGCAGCCAGAGGACCGGCAGGCCGCGCAGGACCGCGGCCGGCACGTCCGCCGCTTCCCCGGTCCCTCCCTCGCCCGCAGCCGTGCCCGGCCCTCCCAGCGCCCGCGCCACCGCAGGCGCCTTGGCCCGCCCCGTCGCCAGCACGAGGACGCGCCGCGCCGGGGCCAGCGCGCGGGGCGTGAGCGTGATGCGCCACGTCGGCGGGGCCGGCGCGCGGGTGGCCTCGACGTAGCGGGCGGAGCGCAGGGCCGCCGACCCGGGGAAGAGCGAGGCGATGTGGCCGTCCTCTCCGATCCCCAGCAGCACGCAATCCAGGGCCGGCGGGTCGCCCAGCACGGCGAGCAGTTCCGCCTCGTAGGCGCGCGCCGCCGCCTCGGGCGCCTCTTCGCCGCGGATGCGGTGGAGGCGCTCCGGCGGCACCGGCACGTGGCGGAGCCAGGCCTCGTAGGCCAGGCGGAAGTTGCTCGCGGGATGGTCGGGCGGGACGGCCCGCTCGTCCCCCCAGAAGATCTCCACGCGGTCGTAGGGGAGCGCTTCGGAGCCGGCGGCGGCGAGCCGGTGGTAGAGTGCGCGCGGGGTGCGGCCGCCGGAGAGGGCCAGCGCGAACCGGCCGCGCGACGCCACCGCCCGGCGGGCCTCCTCCTGGAGGACCTGCAGTGCGGCAGCGGCCACTTCGTCCGCCGTCGGGACGACGCGGATCTCCGGCGCCGCTATCCTGTGCTCTCCTCCCCCGACCGGCGGCGCGCCGCGGGTTCGAGGAGCGGGAGGAGGGCGCGCAGCGACTCCTCGTAGACCCGGTCGTGGCCGTGGACGTCGAGCTCGGCCGAGAGCAGCGAGACCTCGTCGGGCGCGTCCAGGGGGACCAGGCGGCGCGAGGTCCACCCGTCCTCCAGCGTGACCGAGGCGAGCAGGGCCCGGCGGTCCTCGGTCCCGGCGATGGAGAAGGTGGCCTGCCCGCCCGCGGCGACGATCAGCGCCAGCAGGAGCGCCCCGGCCGGGAGGCGGGAGGTCGCATCGGGGTGGAGGGCCACGGTGACGGGGTCGCCCTGCGGGTCGGCGAGCACGGCCCGCCAGACCTCCGCCTCCCGCGTGAACGGCTCCCGCACGCGCCACAGCAGGCGACCGGCCAGCCAGCCCACGTAGAGCAGCGCCTGCACCCGCGAGGAGGCGGCGTGGGTGAGGCGCACGCGCTCGATGCGGTCCAGGTAGCCGGTGTGCGGCGGGTCGAAGAAATGCGCCGTCACCCCGCGCCACACCGTCAGCCGCCCCCAGGAGAGGTCGCTCACCGCCACGGGCGCGGGCGGGGCGCTCACCACGCGGGCGACGTCGGCCAGTCCGGCCGCGCCCTCGGGGAAGGCGGCGGAGTCGAGCACGAGCCGGTCGGCCAGGTCGAGCAGCTCCAGGAGGAGCCCGTCCCAGGTGACCGGCGCCGGCCAGTAGAGGTAGACCGGCATGTCGGGCAGGACCAGGTGGCGCACCAGGCTGGTCAGCCGGCCGAGGGCCTGGCGCGGCGCCCGCAGGATGATCTGCTCCGAGACGACCTGCTGGCGCTCCGCGCCCACCGCCGTCCCGTGGGCGGCCACCGCCGCCTGCAGGTCCGGCGCCCCCGGGTCCACCACCAGGATGATGGCCCGCGCCGGGTGGCGCTGGCTGGTGCGCGCCACCACCTCGATGAGGCGCTCCCCTTCGGCCAGGCCGGGCGCGAAGGCCACCAGCGTGATGGTGCGCGCCCGCGTGACCGGCCGCCCGAGCTGCTCGGCGGCCGTGCGCAGGAGGTCGCCCAGCTCCCGCTCGATGGCACCCACGGGCACCGGCCGCGGGCGCTCCACCAGCGGGCGCACGCGCACCGCCGGGCTCACCGCCCCGTCCCTCCGCCGCAGGCGGCCGCGGCTACAGGCGCCGCCACCGGCGTCCCTCTCGCTCGATCAGGGCCTTCGCCTCCGGCGGGCCCCACGTCCCGGCCCAGTAGTTGGGGAACGCCGCCGGCGTCTGGGACCACACCTCCAGCAGCGGCATGACGATGGCCCAGGCCTGCTCCACCTCATCGCGCCGGGCGAAGAGGGTGCGGTCCCCCACCATGGCGTCCAGCAGGAGGCGCTCGTAGGCGGTGGGCTCCTCCACCCCGAAGGAGGTGCCGTAGTTGAAGTCCATGGTCACCGGGCGGATGCGGGTGAGCTGGCCGGGCACCTTGGCCGAGAAGCGCAGGGCGATGCCCTCGTCGGGCTGGATGTTGAGGGCCAGCACGTTGGGCTCCAGCTCGTCCACGCCCACCCGCCGGAAGAGGAGCAGGGGCGGCTGCTTGAACTGGATGGCCAGCTCGGTGACACGCTTGGGCAGGCGCTTCCCCGTGCGCAGGTAGAAGGGCACGCCGGCCCAGCGCCAGTTGTCGATCTCGAAGCGCACCGCCACGAAGGTGGGCGTCTGGGAGTGCGGGTCCACCCCCTCCTCCTCGCGGTAGCCCGGGACCTCCCGGCCGTCCACCGCGCCCCGCCCGTACTGGCCGCGCACGGCGAAGCTCTCCACCTCCTCGGGGGTGAAGAGGTGGATGGCGTGGAGGACCTTCACCTTCTCGTCCCGCACCGCGTCCGCCTCCATGGAGATGGGCGGCTCCATGGCCACCAGGGTGAGGAGCTGCATCAGGTGGTTCTGCAGCATGTCGCGGACCACCCCGGCCTCCTCGTAGAAGGCCCCGCGCCCCTCCACGCCGATGGACTCGGCCACGGTGATCTGCACGTGGTCGACGTACTCGCGCGACCAGATCGGCTCGAAGATGGTGTTGGCGAAGCGGAAGATCAGGATGTTCTGGACGGTCTCCTTCCCCAGGTAGTGGTCGATGCGGTAGACCTGCGACTCGTCGAAGACCTCGGCCACCTTGGCGTTGAGGGCGCGGGCGCTGGCCAGGTCGAAGCCGAAGGGCTTCTCGATGATGATGCGCACCCACCCCGGCCCCTCGCCGCGCCGCATCAGGTGGGCGCCCAGGTGGTCGATCACCATGGGGTAGGTGCTGGGCGGCGAGGCCAGGTAGAAGAGGCGGTTGCCCCCCAGCCCCTGCTGCCGGTCCAGCTCCTCCAGCACGGTGCGCAGGCGGGCGTAGCCCTGGGGGTCGTCGAAGGCGCTCTGGACGTAGTGCACGTGCTCGGCGAACGCCTCCCAGGGGGCGGGCTCGAAGGGGACCTCGGTGCTCTCCTCCACGGCCCGACGCAGCTGCTCCCGGAAGGGCTCGGTGCCCACGGGGCGGCGCCCCACGCCGACGACGGCGTAGCCGGCCGGCAGCTGCCCCTTGCGGGCCAGGTTGTAGAGGGCCGGGATGAGCCGGCGGCGGGCCAGGTCGCCGGTGGCCCCGAAGATCACCACGGCGCAGGGGGGCGGCATCCGCCGCAGGCGCAGCCCCTCGCGCAGCCGGTCGGGCAGGGTCGTCGTCGCCTTCACCACGGTCGTCCCCCCGTCCCCTCAGGCCTGGTGGACGGCGTGGCCGCCGAACTGCCGGCGCAGCGCCGCCACCACGCGCGCGCTGAAGGAGTCCTCCTGGCGGGAGCGGAAGCGGGCGAAGAGGGCCAGCGCGATGGCCGGTACAGGGACGGCGCGCTCCACCGCGTCCTGCACCGTCCAGCGCCCGTAGCCGGTGTCCTCCACGTACCCCCGGATCCCGTCCAGGCCGGGGTCGGCGGCGAAGGCGCGCTCGGCCAGCTCCATCAGCCAGGACCGCACCACGCTCCCCTGGTTCCACAGGTGGGCGATCTGCCGCAGGTCGAGGGGGAACTCCGAGGCGTGCAGCAACTCGAACCCCTCGCCGATCGCCTGCAGCATCCCGTACTCGATGGCGTTGTGCACCATCTTCACGAAGTGCCCCGCCCCCGGCGGGCCGACGTGGGCGTAGCCGTCGCGCGGCGCCAGCGTCCGCAGCACCGGCTCCAGGCGCTGCACGTCCTCCGGGGCGCCGCCCACCATGAGGCAGTAGCCCAGCTCCCGGCCCCACACCCCGCCGCTCACCCCGGCGTCCACGAAGCGCAGCCCCCGGGCGGCCAGCTCCCGGGCGCGGCGCTGGGAGTCCCGGTAGTGGGCGTTGGCGCCGTCCACCACCAGGTCGTCGGGCTGGAGCAGGGGGAGGAGGGCGTCGAGCATCTGGGTGGTGGGCGCCCCGGTGGGCAGCATCAGCCAGACCAC
>JAVHLY010000036.1 GCA_031081585.1 Armatimonadota bacterium | reverse complement strand
GCCCATTGCCCAAGATTCCCAACTGCTGCCTCCCGTAGGAGTCTGGGCCGTGTCTCAGTCCCAGTGTGGCTGACCACCCTCTCAGGCCAGCTACGCGTCATCGCCTTGGTGAGCCGTTACCTCACCAACTAGCTGATACGCCGCGGGCCCATCCTGAAGCGGACCTTGCGGACCTTTCCTCACCGCAGGATGCCCTCCGGTGAGGGTATCGGGTATTAGCCCCGGTTTCCCGAGGTTATCCCCGTCTTCAGGGCAGGTTACCCACGTGTTACTCACCCGTTCGCCGGTAGAGTTGAACCCGGGGGCAAGCCCCCGAGCAACCCTCCCTCGACTTGCATGTTTGAAGCACGCCGCCAGCGTTCGTCCTGAGCCAGGATCAAACTCTCCGTCGGACTCTTCTCCGGCAGCTTGCGGCTGCCACTCAAAGGATCCGAGGCCCGAATGCCTTCTGGCAGGCATCCGGTTCGATGCGGCTCCTTACCACTATGCGGTTGTCAAGGTTCGGGCGGGTTTTCTCCCCCGCAGTGGCAACCACTATCTATAGCAGTCGCCCCCAAAAGGTGTCAAGCGACACGAACCCCCGCGCGACCCGCCGCCGAGCTGGGCCGCCGGGGATAGCGCCGCATCGCGCCCTATGGGTTGTTCTGCAGGTCCCGCGTCAGGACCATTACACCACAGGTCGGGGGAGGGGGCAACGGGGGTGAGCGGGCAACCGACCTGGAGAGGCCGACAGGCCCCTGGCAGGGAGCCCAGGAAGCCCGTCTTGGAGTGCGAATGTTCCCGCGTGCCGCCCTGGGAAGTGGCCACCACGCTGACGGTCGTTGCCGCTGCCCTCGCCGTGCGCCTTCGCCTCCTCACGCCCGGCGGTGCAGCGGCCGCAGCGCTCGTGGGCGCCGTGGTGCTGGGCGCCGGGGGATGGGGTCCCGCCCTGCTGCTCGTGCTCTTCTTTTCGAGCAGCAGCCTCCTCACGCGGCTGGGATGGGCGCGCAAGGGTGGGGCGGAGCGGAGACGCGGGCGGAGGGCGGCCCAGGTGGCGGCCAACGGCGGACTCCCCGCGGTCCTCGCCGTGGCGGGCGGGCTCCTGGGCGTGGAGTGGGCTCTGCCGGCGCTGGCCGGGGCCCTGGCCGCCACCACGGCGGACACCTGGGCGACGGAGGTCGGCCTGCTCAGCCCGGCACCGCCGAGGCTCATCACGACAGGTGCAGTGGTCGAGCCGGGCCGGTCGGGGGGTGTCACGCGACTCGGGACGGCGGCAGGGGTGGCGGGGGCCGGAGTCCTGGCGGTTGCGGCCGCACTGGTGGGTCTGCCCGCTGGCGCGACGCTCCTTGGTGGAGTGGCCGGGCTGGTGGCCGACAGTCTCCTGGGGGCCACCCTGCAGGTCACCTATCGCTGCCCGGTCTGCGGGCGGACCCTGGAGGAGCCCGCCTGCCCCTGCGGGGGATCCGGTCGCCATCTCCAGGGGCTCCCGGGCATCACCAACGACGTGGTGAACCTGCTGGCCAGCGCGACCGGCGCTGCCGTGGCGGCGCTGGTCGCCTAGGAGCCGGCCGTCCGGATCAGTGGCGGAAGTGGCGCACGCCGGTGAGCACCATGGCGATCCCGGCCGCGTCCGCTGCGGCGATGACCTCGCGGTCCCGCACCGACCCGCCGGGCTGGATCACCGCGGTGACGCCGGCTGCGGCGGCCACCTCCACCCCGTCCGGGAAGGGGAAGAAGGCGTCCGAGGCGAGCACGGCCCCGCGGGCCCGCTCCCCCGCCTTCCACACGGCCAGGCGCACGCTGTCCACCCGGCTCATCTGCCCGGCGCCGATCCCCAGGGTCTGGCCGCCGCTCGCCAGGACGATGGCGTTGGAGCGCACGTGCTTGCACACGAGCCAGGCGAAGCGCAGGTCGGCCCACTCCGCTTCCTCCGGCGCCCGCCGCGTGACCACCCGGGCCTCTGTGGGCAGCCCCTCCCGGTCGGCCTCCTGGACCAGCACCCCGCCGGGGAGCCAGCGCACCGCGCCCGACGCTGCGGCCGGTGGGGACGAGCCGGCGTTGAGCACGCGCAAGTGGCGCCGGGCGGCCAGGCGGGCCAGCGCGTCCGGCGTCACCTCGGGAGCGATCACCGCCTCCAGGAAGGTCTCCCCGAAGGCCTCGACGCCGGGTGCGTCCAGCGGGCGGTTCACCGCCACGATGCCGCCGAATGCCGATACCGGGTCGGCGGCGAGCGCGCGGCGGATGGCCTCAGGGCCGTCCCGGCCCAGCGCGGCGCCGCAGGGAGTGGCGTGCTTGACCACCACGGCCGCCGGCGCGGCGAACTCCCGCACCGCCTGCCAGGCGGCGTCCAGGTCCACCAGGTTGTTGTAGGAGAGGGCCTTGCCCTGCAGCATCCGCGCCGTCAGGACCTCCCCCGGCGGCGGGGCGTCGGCGAGGTAGAGCGCGGCGCGCTGGTGGGGGTTCTCGCCGTAGCGCAGCTCCTGGACCCGCCGGTAGGTCAGCACCAGCGGGTCGGGGAAGGCTTCGGGCCCCTCGGCGCCGGCGGCGTGCGCGGCGATGGCCGCGTCGTAGGCGGCGGTGAGGGCGAAGGCCCGCGCGGCCAGGCGGCGGCGGGTCTCGTGCGAGAGCGTGCCCGAGGCACGCAGTTCCGCCGCCACCGCCTCGTACTGGTCGGGGGTGCTCACCACTCCCACCCGGGCCCAGTTCTTGGCGGCGGCCCGCAGCAGCGTCACCCCGCCGATGTCGATCCACTCCACCAGGTCGGCGAAGGCCTCCCGATCACCCGCGGCCTCTCGCTCTCGGGCCACGCGGGTGAAGGGGTAGAGGGTGACGACGACTAGGTCGATGGGGGCGATGCCGTAGGCGGCGAGCTCCTCCTCGTCGCCCGGCCGCGCCAGCACCGCAGCGGCGATCGCCGGGTGGAGCGTCTTCACCCGGCCGCCCAGGAGTTCCGGGAAGCCGGTGAGCGCGCTCACCGGTGTGACGCGCAGCCCCTCGGCCTCCAGCGCGGCTGCGGTCCCGCCGGTGGAGATCAACTCCACGCCGAGCGCGTCGAGGGTGCGGGCGAAGGGCCCGAGCCCGGTCTTGTCCCAGACACTGAGCAGGGCCCGCCGCACCTTCACGGTGCGCCCACCCGCAGCGCCGCCGGGGCGCCATCCTGGGCTGAGGGGGCCGGTGGGCGGAGGCCCAGCAGCCGGCCATCGGCGATCGCCCGCACCACCTGCGGGTAGAGGCGGTGCTCCACCGCCGCCACGCGCTGCGCCAGGCGCTCCGGCGTGTCCTGGGGCAGCACCGGCACGACCGCCTGGGCCAGCACCGGGCCGCCGTCGGGTGTCTCATCGACCAGGTGGACGGTGCACCCGCTCTGGCGGTCCCCGGCGGCGAGCACGGCCTGGTGGACCCGCAGGCCGTACATCCCCCGACCCCCAAAGCGCGGCAGGAGCGAGGGGTGGATGTTCACGACCCGGCCCCGGAAGCGCTCCACGAACCAGGGCGAGAGGATGCGCAGGAAGCCGGCCAGGCAGACCAGTTCCACCTGCGCCGCCTCCAGCGCCTGCGCGACGTCGACCTCGAAGGCCTGGCGCGGACGGCCGCGGTGGTCGACGGTGCAGGTCGGGACCCCGGCCCGCCGGGCGCGGTCGAGGGCGGGGGCGTCGGGCACGTTGGAGAGGACGAGGACGACGGCATAGGGGGCGCCGGAGGCCGCGTCGTCCAGCAGCGCCTGGAGCGTCGTGCCCTGCCCCGAAACGAGCACGCCGACGCGCAGGGGATCTCCACGCAGCGCGATGCGGGGGTCCGTGGTCACCCGAAGCGCACCTCCCCCTGCCCTGCCTCCACGTGGCCGATGACCCAGCACCGCTCCCCCGCCGCCTCCAGGTGGTCCCGCGCCGCCGCCGCCCGCTCCGGCGGGACGATGACCGCCATCCCGATTCCCATGTTGAAGACGCGGCGCATCTCCTCCTCGGCCACCGCGCCGCGCCGCTGCAGCCAGCGGAAGACCGGGGGCACCGGCCAGGTGGGGTCGAGGCGCGCGGCGGCGTCGGGCGGCAGGACGCGCACGAGGTTCCCCGCCAGGCCGCCGCCGGTGATGTGCGCGGCCGCGCGCACCGGGACGATGCGGCGCAGGGAGGCGAGGGCGGTGGCGTAGCAGCGGTGGGGCGCGAGGAGGGCGTCCGCGGGCGTGGCTCCCAGCGCCGGGTCGTACCGGTCCAGGTCGACGTCGGCGACGAGGCGGCGGGCCAGGCTGTAGCCGTTCGTGTGCAGCCCGTCCGCGGCCAGCCCCAGGACGACGTCGCCGGGGCGGGGCGGCCCGGCGTGGGGGAGTTCGTCGACGAGGCCGACCATCGTCCCCACCACGTCGTAGGCGTCCTCGCGGTAGGTGTCGGGCATCTCGGCGGTCTCTCCCGCCAGCAGCGGGATGCCGAGGGCGCGGCAGGCCGCGGCCATCCCCTCCACCACGGCGGTCACCACGCGCTCGTCCAGACGGCCCATGGCCAGGTAGTCGGCGAAGAGCAGCGGCCGCGCGCCGGCGGCGGCCAGGTCGTTGGCGCAGTGGTGCACGGCATCCACGCCCACCACCCCGTCGCGTCCGCAGCGCCGGGCCAGCAGCGCCTTGGTCCCCACGCCGTCGGTGGTCACGGCCAGGACGAGGCCGGCCGGCAGGCGCAGGGTCCCCGCGAAGTCGCCAAACCCGCCGGCTCCCGCGGGGAGCGTGCTGCGGACGAGCCGGCCCAGCGACCGGAGGAGGGCGGCCTTGCCGTCCAGGTCGACCCCGGCCTCCCGGTACGTCCGGGGCGCGATGGTGGAGACCTTCGCGCGGACCGCGCTCATGCGCCCACCTCGGTGAGGGAGGGTCGGGTGGCCAGGGGAGCGGGCTCGGGGTCCCGGCGCTCCAGGGCGTGCCGCCCGGCCTCGGCCTCGGTCGGGACGCGGGTCGGGTAGCGGCCGTCCAGGCAGGCCATGCACAAATCGTCCGGGGGCAGGTCGAGGGCTGCCACCAGCCCCGCCTGGCTCAGGTACCCGAGCGAGTCGGCGCCGATGGCCGCCCGGATCTCCTCCACGGCGAGGCGCGCGGCCACGAGCTCTCCCCGGCTGCTCGTGTCGATGCCGTAGAAGCAGGGGTGACGGATGGGGGGGCTGCTGATGCGCACGTGCACCTCGCGCGCCCCGGCCTGGCGCAGCAGCGCCACGAGGCGGCCGCTGGTGGTGCCGCGCACGATGGAGTCGTCCACCAACACCACGCGCCGGCCCGCCACGACCTCGCGCACCGGGTTGAGCTTGATGCGCACGCCGGCCTGCCGCGCCCCCGCGTCCGCCTGGATGAAGGTGCGCCCGACGTAGCGGTTCTTGATCAGGCCGACCTCGAGGGGCAGTCCGGCCGCCTCGGCGTACCCCATCGCCGCCGAGGTGCCCGAGTCGGGCACGGGCACGACGATGTCGGCGGGAGCGGGGTGCTCGCGGGCCAGCTGGCGGCCCATGCGCCGGCGGGCCTGGTGGACGTTGCGGTGGTAGAGCGTGGAGTCGGGCCGGGCGAAGTAGATGTACTCGAAGACGCAGTGGGCCCGGCGCGCCGGCGGGAGCGCTCCGATGGTGCGCGGGCCCCCCGGGGTCAGGGCCAGCACCTCGCCGGGCTCGACCTCGCCGAGCGCCACCGCCCCCACCTGGTCGAAGGCGCAGCTCTCGCTGGCCAGGATCCAGAAGCCGGGCCCGCCGCCGAGCAGCAGCGGCCGGATGCCGTGGCGGTCGCGGAACCCCAGCAGCGTGCCGCCGGCCAGCGCCGCCACAGTGAAGGCCCCCTCCAGATGCGGGAGGGCGCGCAGGGCCGCCTCCTCGAGGGAGGCGGCGGAGGTGCGGGCCAGCAGGTGGGCGATGACCTCGGTGTCGCTGGTCGAGGTGAAGCGCGCCCCGTCGGCCTCGAGCGCCCGCCGCAGCGCCGGCGCGTTGATCAGGTTGCCGTTGTGGGCCACGGCCAGCGGCCCCCACGGGGAGGGGACGACGATGGGCTGGGCGTTGGCCACCGTGGCCGAGCCCATGGTGGCGTAGCGCACGTGTCCGACCGCCAGCCACCCGCGCAGGCGCCCCAGCACCTCCGGTGGGAAGACCTGCGCCACCAGCCCCAGGTCGCGGTGGAGCACGACATCGTCGCCGTCGCCGGCGGCGATCCCGGCGCTCTCCTGTCCCCGGTGCTGCAGGGCGTAGAGGGCCAGGTGGACCAGCGGCGCCGCAGGGAGCGACCGGTCGCGGCAGAGCACCCCGGCCACGCCGCACTCCTCTCTCCAGCCAGACGGCGTGTCCGGGAGGAGCGCGGCGGGGGCCGCGGTCACGCCAGCACCTCCGCGAACGCCCTAGCGGCGCGGCCGAGCGTGGTCAGCGGCAGGTGCACCGCAGGCGTGTCGTCCACGGTCACGGTGAGCGCATCGCCACCCACGACGCCGAGGGAGCGCACGGGCACCTGGGCCGACCTGGCCAGCGCCTCCAGAGCCGGCACCCGGGAGCCCGGCAGGAGGCACAGCACGCGCGTGCCGCCCTCGCCGAAGAGGGTGAGGGGCCACCCGGCGGCTGCGCCGGATGAGCCGGCCTCCGGCGGGAGCGCCCCCAGGGCGATCCGCGCCCCCCGGTGCAGGGTGAGGCAGACCTCCGCGAGCGCCGGCAGCAGACCGCCGTCGGAGACGTCGTGAGCCAGCGCGACCAGACCCTCGCGCACGGCGCGGCGCACCACCTCCAGGGTCCGCACCGCCTGCTCGAACGCGGCGCGGGGGACGGTGCCGCCGGGACGCATCCCCGCCTCGCGCGCACAGAGGCTGCCGGCGAGGGTGACCTCACCGTCGCCGAGCAGCACGAGCACGGGCGGGTCGGCGCCGGCGCCGCGCGTGGCGGCCAGCTGCGCCACGTCGGGGACGAGCCCCACCATCGCCACCATGGGCGTCGGCAGGATGGGCCCGCGCGGCCCCTCGTTGTAGAAGGAGACGTTGCCTCCGACGACCGGGACGCCGAGCGCGCGGCAGGCGTCGGCGATCCCCTGGACCGCCTGCGCGAAGGCCCAGGCCACCTCGGGCCGCTCCGGGCTGGGGAAGTTCAGGCAGTCGGTCACCGCCAGCGGTTCCGCCCCCACGCAGGCCAGGTTGGTCGCCGCCTCCAGCGCCGTGGCGGCCGCCCCGGCGTAGGGGTCGAGCGCGCACCACCGTCCGTTGCCGTCGACGGTGAGGGCCAGGCCCAGCGGAGGGACCTCCTGGAGCCGCAGCACGGCGGCGTCGGCGCCCGGGGGGACGACCGTCCGCACCTGCACCATGTGGTCGTACTGCTCGAAGATGGGCCGCCGGTCGGCGAGTTCGGGCGCGGCCAGCAGGCGCAGGAGCAGCGCGGCGGGGTCGAGCGGGGGGACAGGCGGGGAGGGGACCACTGGCGGCTGCCGGGGGACGACGTGCCGTTCCGGCGCGCCGGTCAGGAGCGCCACCGGCAGGTCGGCCACCACCGCTCCCTGGAAGCGCGCGCGGAAGCGGCCGTCGGCGGTCGCCCGGCCGACGACCGCGGCGGCCAGCCCCCAGCGCTCGTAGTGCGCGGCCAGCGCAGGGGCGTCCTCGGGGGCGCAGGCGACGAGCATGCGCTCCTGCGATTCGGAGAGGAGGATCTCCTCCGGCGCGAGGCCGGCTTCGCGCAGCGGGACGCGGTCGAGGTCGAGGACGGCCCCGCACCCGCCCCGCGCGGCCATCTCCACGGCGGCGCAGGCGAGCCCCCCGGCCCCCATGTCCTGCACCCCGCGTACGCGGCCCGTGGCCAGCGCCGCCAGGGTGGCTTCCACCAGGCACTTGCCGGCGAAGGGATCGCCGATCTGCACGGCAGCGCGGTCCTCGCGCTCGGAGCGCTCGTCCAGCTCCTCGCTGGCGAAGGCGGCTCCCCCCACCCCGTCGCGTCCCGTGCGCGCGCCCGCGTAGAGGAAGACCTGGCCCGCTGCGGCGCGGGCGCGCGCCACCCCGTCGGCGCGCACGAGCCCCAGGCAGGCCACGTTCACCAGCGGGTTGTCGCGGTAAGCCGGGTCGACGGCCAGGTCCCCGCCCACCGTGGGGACGCCGACGCTGTTGCCGTACCCGGCGATCCCCGCCACCACGCCGGCGAGGAGACGCCGGCTGCGGGGGTCGTCCGGCGGGCCGAAGCGCAGCGCGTCCAGCAGGGCGATGGGCCGCGCCCCCATGGCCAGCACGTCACGGATGATGCCGCCCACGCCGGTGGCGGCACCGTTGTAGGGGTCGACGGCGCTGGGGTGGTTGTGGCTCTCCATCTTCAGGACGAGCGCCCACCCCGCATCCACCGCCACGACGCCGGCGTTCTCTCCGGGGCCCTGCAGGACCCGCGCCCCGGCGGTGGGCAGCCGACGCAATACCGTGCGGGAGTGCTTGTAGGCGCAGTGCTCCGACCAGAGCACGCCGAAGCAGCGCAGCTCGACCGCGTTGGGCTCGCGCCCCAGGGCGGTGCGGATCGTCGCCGCCTCGGCGGCGGTGAGACCGATCCGGGCCGGGTCGAGCGCCCCGCGCAGCGCGGTGACCATCACAGGACGCCGGCGGGACGACGAGCGCCCGCAGCGGGAGCGGCCGGGGAGGGCACCGCTGACCTCCCGGGTTCGGCGGGTGCGGCCGGGCACGGCGAGGCGGTGGCCACTCCGAGGAGCACCGACGCGAAGAGCGCCAGCCCGTCCGTCGAGCCCAGGAGCACCTCGGCGGCCCGCTCCGGATGGGGCATCAACCCCACGACGTTGCCCTCCGCGCTGGCCACGCCGGCGATCCCGTGGAGCGAGCCGTTGGGGTTGGCCGCCTCCACCACCCGTCCCTCGGCGTCGCAGTAGCGGAAGACCACCCGCCCCTGCGCCTCCAGCGCCGCCAGCGTGGCCGCGTCGGCGATGTAGCGCCCTTCGGCATGGGCGATGGGCAGGCGCAGCACCTGCCCGGGCCGCAGGCCCCGCGTGAAGGGGGTGTCGGTCCGCTCGACCCGCACCCACACGTGACGGCAGATAAAGCGCAGCCCCCGGTTGCGCACGAGTGCCCCGGGGAGCAGGCGCGCCTCGGTGAGGACCTGGAAGCCGTTGCAGATGCCGAGCACCGGGCGGCCCGCCCGGGCGTGGCGGCGCACGGCGTGGAGCACCGGGGAGGTGGCGGCGATGGCCCCGGCCCGCAGGTAGTCGCCGTAGGCAAACCCGCCGGGCAGGACGACCACGTCGAGGCCGGTGAGGTCGCGCGCCCCGTGCCAGACCTCGCGCACGTCCTGACCGAGGAGGTGGCGCAGCACGTGGACGCAGTCGCGGTCGCAGTTGCTGCCGGGGAAGGTGACGACGCCCCAGATCACGCCACCACCCCCGGTTGCACCTCCCAGGTCTCCACCAGCGGGTTGGCCAGGAAGGTACGGCACAGCTCCTCGATGTCCACACCGTCCGGGACGTCCAGGTCGACCACCTTGCCCACCCGCACCTCCCCGACGTCGTAGCCGAGCGCCCGCAACCCCTGCGCCACCGCCTGCCCGGCCGCGTCCAGCATCCCCGGGCGCAGGGTGACCACCACGCGCACCCGCCTCACGGCAGCTCCCGCCCCACCAGCCGGCGGTAGCACTCCCGGTAGCGCTCCCGCGTGACCGCCACCACCTCGGGCGGCAGCGCCGGGGCGGGCGGCTCCCGGTCCCACCCGATGCGCGTCAGGTAGTCGCGCACGTACTGCTTGTCGAACGGCTCCGGACGGCCCGCCGCGTAGGCGGCGCGGTCCCAGTAGCGGGAGGAGTCCGGGGTGAGGGCCTCGTCGATGAGGATGAGGTCCTCGCGGGGGCCGAAGCCGAACTCGAACTTGGTGTCGGCCAGGACGAGACCGCGCTCCCAGGCGAGCGCGTGCGCCGCCC
This sequence comes from Armatimonadota bacterium, assembly GCA_031081585.1. Classification (NCBI taxonomy): domain Bacteria; kingdom Bacillati; phylum Armatimonadota; species Armatimonadota bacterium. The sequence goes on along the minus strand of JAVHLY010000036.1, from coordinate 14,333 downwards.
GGTAGAGCGCCACGGAGCGCTCGCGCAGCTCGTGGGCGAGCGCCGGACCGACCAGGTCGACCAGGCGGGCGACGGTGATGTTCTCGTCGTGCCCTGCGGCGGCCTTGGTGGCCGGCGTGAAGAGCGGCTCCGGCAGCCGGTCACCGGGCCGCAGCCCCGCAGGCAGCGCCACGCCGCCCACGGTGCCGCGCTCGCGGTACTCCTCCCAGGCGGAGCCGGCCAGGTAGCCGCGCACCACGCACTCCACGTCGATGCGCCGGGCGCGGCGCACCACCATGGCCCGGTCCTGCAGCTCATCCGGCAGGCCCTGCGGCCGGAGATCCAGCGTGAGGAGGTGGTTGGGGACGAGGGCGGCCGTGCGCTCGAACCAGAACGCCGAGAGCAGGGTGAGCACGCGGCCCTTGTCGGGGATCGGCGTGGGCAGGACGTGGTCGAAGGCGGAGAGGCGGTCGGTGGCCACGATGAGCAGCCGGTCCTCCCCGAAGGCGTAGACGTCACGGACCTTCCCCCGCGCCACCAGCGGCAGCGGCAGCGCGGTCTGGCTCAGCACGGCGCTTGCCATCCCCTCCCTCCCCTCGGCACGGTCCTGATGTCCTACGGCACCAGCCCGGGCGGCCTGGCCGCCGCTCCGGCGGGTGTCGGGCGGAGGGGCGCGTCCTGGCGCGGCGCGCGGTCGTCGCCGGCAAGCGCGCGGTCGATGATGCGGTCGACGTGGCGCAGCGCCCGGGCCAGGTCGAAGCACTGCGCCAGGCGCTCGGGCGGCAGGACCCCGCGGGCCGCCACCAGCTCCCGGAAGCCGCCCCGCCCTTCCAGCGCCTCGGCGGCGGCCTGCTGCACCAGCGCGTAGGCCTCCTCGCGGGGGCGGCCCGCCTCCAGCAGCGCCAGCAGCACGGCGTGGCTGAAGACCACGCCGCCGTGGCGCCACAGGTTGCGCGCCATGGCCTCCGGGTACACCCGCAGCCCGCGCACCACCCGGGTCAGCGTGCGCGTCATGTAGTGCACCAGCGTGGTGGCCTGGGGGAAGATGACCCGCTCGGCGGAGGAGTGCGAGATGTCCCGCTCCCCCCACAGCGCCTGGTTCTCCAGGGCGGTGAGGGCCTGCCCGCGCACGACCCGGGCCAGGCCGCAGAGGCGCTCGCACAGGATGGGGTTGCGCTTGTGCGGCATGGCCGACGACCCGGTCTGCCCCTCCGCGAAGGGCTCCTCCACCTCGCCGATCTCGCTGCGCTGCAGGGTGCGCAGGTCCGTGGCGATGCGCTCGAGCGTTCCCGCCAGCACCGCCAGCGCGCAGAGGTAGGCGGCGTGGCGGTCGCGCTGCACGATCTGGGAGGAGACGACCTCCGGCTCCAGCCCCAGCCCCCGGCAGACCGCCGCCTCCACCGCCGGGTCGAGGTGGGCGTAGGTGCCGACCTCGCCGGAGACCTTGCCGACGCGCACCGTCTCGCGGGCCTGCTGCAGGCGGTCCCGCCCCCGCCGCACCTCGGTGAACCACAGCGCGGCCTTCAGGCCGAAGGTGATCGGCTCGGCCAGCATGCCGTGGGTGCGGCCGGCCATGGGCGTGGCGCGGTAGCGCTCCGCCAGGGCGCGCAGGGCGGCCAGCAGCTCGTCCAGCGCGGCCAGGATCAGGTCGGCGGCCCGCACCAGCAGCACGGCCTGCGCGGTGTCGACGACGTCGGAGGAGCCCAGCCCCCGGTGGAGGTAGCGGGCCACCTCGCCGGTCTGCTCCCCGACCGAGCGCAGGAAGGCGACGACGTCGTGGTGGGTCTCGGTGCGCTCGATCTCGGCGATCCGCTCCGGCGTCCCGGGGCGCGCGGTGCGGCGCAGCGCTTCCGCCGCCTCGCGGGGGATCTCGCCCAGCGCCGCCTGCGCCTCCGCCGCCAGCAGCTCGACCTCCAGCCACAGGGCGAACCGCGTCTCCTCCGCCCACAGGGTGCGCATCTCCGGGGTGGCGTAGCGCTCAAGCACGCCGGCTGACCCCCTGGCGGGCGCGCCCGCCAGGGCCCATCGCGGCACTGCGCACCAGCAGCGCGCTGCGTGCCTGCCCGGTCCCCACCAGGGTGACCGGGACGCCCACCAGCGCCTCCACCCGGTCGAGGAAGGCGCGCGCGGCCGCCGGCAGGGCCTCCTCGTGCTCGACCGGCCCCGTGGGGGGCCAGCCGGGCAGGTCCTCGTACACCGGCTGGACGCGCGCCAGGGCGGCGTGGTGGGGGACCGTCTGCAGGACGCGCTCGCCGTCCTGGTAGGCCACGCACACCCGCACCGGGTCGAACCCGCCCAGCACGTCCACCTTCATCACCGCCAGCTCCGTGAACCCCGCCACCTGGGCGGCGTAGCGCACGGCCACGGCGTCGAACCAGCCGCAGCGGCGGGGCCGCCCCGTGAGGGTGCCGAACTCGTGGCCCGCCGCGCGCAGGCGGGCCGCGGTCTCGTCGTGCAGCTCGGTGGGGAGCGGCCCGGCGCCCACGGCCGTGGTGTAGGCCTTCACCACCCCGACCACGCGCGTGATGGCTCCGGCGGGAATCCCCGCGCCGGCGCCGGCCCCCGCCGGCAGGCAGGTCGAGGAAGTGACGTACGGGTAGACGCCCCAGTCCAGGTCGCGCATCACCCCCAGGTGCCCCTCCAGGATGATGCGCGCGTCGCGGCGCAGCGCCTCGGTGACGAGCGGGAGCGCGTCCACCACGTAGGGCGCGAGCGCCTCCCGCCAGGCCGCGCACCGCGCCAGCAGCTCGTCGGCCTCCAGCGTCCGGCCATAGAGCGCCCGGAAGACGGCGCCCTTGCGCGCGGCTAGGTGGCGGACCGCCCCCTCGAGCACCTGCGGCTCGAAGAGGTCGGCCACGCGCACGCCCATGCGGGAGGCCTTGTCGGCGTACGCCGGCCAGATCCCCTGGCGGGTGGTCCCGTGGGCGGCGGCGCCGCGGGCCTCCTCCTCCAGGGCGTCCTGCGCCAGGTGGTGGGGGAAGACGAGGTGCGCCCGGTCGGCCAGGCGCAACCCGCTCGTGTCGATCCCGCGGGCGCGCAGGGCGTCAATCTCTTCCAGCAGCCGGTCCGGGTTCACGACCACGCCCGGACCGATGAGGCAGAGCACCCCCGGGCGGAAGATCCCCGAGGGGACCAGGTGGAGGCGGAAGGTGCCGCGGTCGAGCACGACGGTGTGCCCGGCGTTGCCGCCCCCGTTGTAGCGGATGACCAGGTCGGCGTCGGCGGCCAGGGTGTCGACGATCTTCCCCTTGCCCTCGTCGCCCCACTGCCCCCCGACCACGGCGGTCACCGGCATGGGCTCACCGCTCCGCTGCGGCAGCGTCCCCGCGGGCGAGGTGCTCGGCCACCCGTGCCGCCTTCTCCTCGACCGACCGGGCCAGGCGGGCCTTGCCCTGACGGAAGCGCTCGCGCAGCTCGGGATCCGCGGTAGCCAGGATCTGCACGGCGAGCAGGGCGGCATTGTGCATCCCCCACCCCCCGACGGCCACCGTGGCCACCGGCACCCCCGGGGGCATCTGGACGGTGGCGAGCAGGGCGTCCAGGCCGCGCAGCGGCGTGGCGTCGAGCGGCACGCCGATCACCGGCAGCACTGTGTGAGCCGCGAGCACCCCGGCCAGGTGCGCCGCCCCGCCGGCGGCGGCGATGATCACCTGCCACCCCCGCGCCTCGGCCTCCTCGGCCACCCGCCGCACGCGCTCGGGAGAGCGGTGCGCGGAGGCGACGGTGACCTCGTAGGGCACGGCGAAGTGGCGCAGGACCGGGAGGGCGTGCTCCTCCACCACCGGCAGGTCGGAGTCGCTGCCCACGATGATGGCCACGCGGGCATGGAGGGACGGGGTGTGCCCCGCCACGCCGCTGGCCACGGGGCGATGGTGGTCCGGTGCGCCGCCGGGCCCGGGCCCACCGCGGTCCGGCGCTCCGCCGGCAATGGGGAGCGGATGCCGGCGGTCGCGGTCTGCAGGCTCGCCGGCGGCCCAGACCGTGCCGGTCGCGGGGAGCCAATGCCGATGCCGCAGGCCGATGTCGGGGCGGTAGTGACGGCCGGGGAACCGCACCGTCTCGGCGGCCTTGACAGCGCGCCGACGCGCCGCCTCCATGTCGGGCCCCACCGCCACGAGCGTCAGGATGCGGCCGCCGGCGGTGACCAGGCGGCCGTCCGGTCCACGAGCCGTCCCCGCGTGGAAGACCAGGATGTCCGGAGGGATCTCTCCCACTCCTTCGATGGGAGTGCCGTGGTCGGCTGCCTCCGGATAGCGCCCGCCGGCCACCACCACGGCCACCGCCGCCCCGGGGCGCCACCGCACTTGCAGGGTGCCGACACGTCCCTCCACGGTGGCCAGGAGCGCGTCCACCAGGTCGGTGTCGAGCAGCGGGAGGATGGCCTGCGCCTCGGGGTCGCCTAGGCGGCAGTTGAACTCCAGCACGCGCACGCCGCCGGCCGTCTCCATCAGGCCGGCGTAGAGGATCCCCCGATAGGGCGTGCCGCGCGCGGCCAGCGCCCGGACGGCGCGCCGCAGGATCGCCTCGGCCTGGCCCAGGACACCCGGGCCGATCGCGGCGGGGGCGACCGCGCCCATCCCGCCGGTGTTGGGGCCACGGTCCTGGGCCAGCAGGCGCTTGTGGTCGCGTGCGGGCGGCAGCAGGGCGATGTCCCGGCCGTCGGTGAGGGCGAGGACGCTCACCTCCTCGCCCTCGAGGGCCTCCTCGACGACCACGCGCCGGCCCGCCTCACCGAAGGCGCCCTGCACCATCAGCCGGTAGACGGCGTCCTCCGCCTCACCCCGCGTGGCGCACACGGTGACGCCCTTGCCGGCAGCCAGCCCGTCCGCTTTGACCACGAGCGGGAGCGGGGCCGTCCGCACGTACGCCAGCGCCGCCGCCGGGTCCTCGAAGACCTGCCAGGGCGCTGTGGGGATGCCGGCCTCGGCCATGAGGGCTTTGGCGAAGGCCTTGCTGCTCTCGATCCGCGCCGCGGCTAGGCGCGGGCCGACGATGCGGAACCCGGCCGCCTCGAACCGGTCCACCACCCCGGCGGCCAGCGGCGCCTCGGGCCCCACCACGGTGAGGTCGGGCTCCACGCTTCGGGCGGCGCGAAGGAGACTCTCGGGGTCGTGCAGGTCGGCGGGTAATGAAGGGCCCAGCGACTCGGTCCCGGCGTTCCCGGGGGCGAAGAACAGGGCTGGACGGGAAGAAGAGGCAGCGAGGGCCCAGCCGACGGCGTGCTCCCGGGCGCCGTTACCGAGGATCAGGATCCGCATGGGACGGCCAGGATCCGCACAGGGCGCTTCAGGACCCGCATAGATGGTAAGAGGTGCCGTTGCCTTCCACTATTGTTCGTGTTTTCACCCACATTGGCAATGTTTGCGCCGATGAGACAGTAGCACGGAACTTTATAGACTGCAACTGTTTGCCTCAAGCAGGGGAATCGTTCGGATTTTACTCCTTCCCGGGGCGCCGTCATGGGGGTTCGGCGGCGGTTCACGACCCCAAGACACAGGCCCCGGCCACATGGGCCGGGGCCTGGTCGCGGGCCGGGTGCGGGGGAAGGCCCGTTACATCGGCGGCACGCTGGGCGTGGCCGCCTCCTTCTCCTCCTCGGGCTTCTCCACCACCAGCGCCTCGGTGGTCAGCAGCAGCCCCGCCACGCTGGCCGCGTTCTGCAGGGCCGTGCGCACCACCTTGGCCGGGTCGACGATGCCGGCCTTCAGCATGTCGACGAAGCGGCCGGTGAGGACGTCGTAGCCGTAGCCCGGCGGCTGCGTGCGCGCCTGCTCGACGATGATGGAGCCCTCCTGGCCGGCGTTGATGGCCAGCTGGCGCATCGGCTCCTCCAGCGCCCGCCGCACGATGCCGGCGCCCATGGCCTCGTCCCCCTCGAGCTTGAGGGCGTCCACGGCCTGCTGGGCCTGCACCAGCACCACCCCGCCGCCGGGGAGGATGCCCTCCTCGACCGCCGACCGGGTCGCCCGCAGGGCGTCCTCGGTGCGGGTCTTGCGGTACTTCAGCTCCGCCTCGCTGGGCGCGCCGACCTTGATCACCGCCACACCGCCGGAGAGCTTGCCCAGCCGCTCCTGCAGCTTCTCCCGGTCGTAGTCGGACTCGGTCTCCTCGATCTGCTTGCGGATCTGCTGGATGCGCTTCTGGATCTCCTCGGGCTTGCCGGCCCCGCCGACGATGATCGTCTCCTCCTTGCGCACCCGCACCTGCTGGGCCCGGCCAAGCTGGCCGGCGGTGGTGTTCTCCAGCTTCAGGCCGACCTCTTCGCTGATCACCTGCCCGCCGGTGAGGATGGCGATGTCCTGGAGGATGGCCTTGCGGCGGTCACCGAAGGCCGGGGCCTTCACCGCCACCGCCGACAGAGTGCCGCGCAGCTTGTTCACCACCAGGGTGGCCAGGGCCTCGCCCTCGACGTCCTCGGCGATGATGAGCAGCGGCCGCCCCAGCTGCACGACCTTCTCCAGCACCGGGAGGAGGTCTTTCACGGCGCTGATCTTCTTGTCGGTGATGAGGATGACCGGCTCCTCGAGGACGGCCTCCATCTTCTCGGGGTCGGTGATGAAGTACGGGGAGATGTAGCCCTTGTCGAACATCATCCCCTCGACGACCTCGACGGTGGTCTCGATCCCCTTGGACTCCTCCACCGTGATCACGCCGTCCTTGCCCACCTTGTCCATGGCGTCGGCGATGAGCTGGCCGATGGAGGGGTCGTTGGCCGAGATGGAGGCGACGTAGGCGATCTCCTCCTTGGTCTCCAGCGGCTTGGCCGCGGTCTTGATCTGCTCGACCACGGCGGCCACGGCCCGGTCGATGCCGCGCTTGAGCGCCATGGGATTGGCCCCGGCGGCGACGAGCTTCAACCCGTCGCGCATCATCGCCTGTGCCAGGATCGTGGCTGTGGTGGTCCCGTCGCCGGCCACATCCTCCGTCTTCGTGGCCACCTCGCGCACGAGCTGGGCCCCCGCGTTCTCGAAGGGGTCCTCCAGCTCGATCTCCTTGGCCACGGTGACGCCGTCGTGGGTGATGGTGGGGGACCCGAACTTCTTCTCGATGACGACGTTGCGGCCCTTGGGGCCGAGGGTGATCTTCACGGCGTCGGCGAGCTTGTTCACTCCCCGCTCCATCGCCCGCCGCGCCTCTTCGTTGTACGCCAGGATCTTCGGCATGCTCCGTCACCTCGTGGGGGACTTCTGCACCAGCGACCCGCCGCCGGCCGGGACCGCTAGACCTTCGCCGGCTCCCGCTCGACGACGGCCAGGATGTCGCTCTGCCGCAGGATCAGGTACTCCTGGTCCTCCAGCTTGACCTCGGTGCCCGCGTACTTGGCGAAGAGCACCCGGTCGCCCACCTTGACGTCCAGCGGCAGGCGCCGCTTCCCCTCCTCGTCCCACTCCCCCGGTCCGACGGCGACGACCTCCCCGTGCTGCGGCTTCTCCTTCGCCGTGTCGGGCAGGACGATGCCGCCGCGGGTGCGCTCCTCCTCCTCGAGCGGCTTGACGACCACGCGGTCGCCCAACGGCCGAAGCTGCATGCTCCTCCCTCCTTCGTCCGTGTGGTGTGTGCGGTGGGGCATTAGCACTCTTCCCCGGTGAGTGCTAATCCGCCCCCCATGTTAGCGAGGGGGTGGCGGCGGGGGCAAGCCCGAAGTTGGCGGCGCCCGGCGGCCGGCCCGGGCCCGGCGGTGGCGACCGGTAGGCGGTGGCGGCCGGCGGCTTCCGGGCGGTCGGCCGGCGCCTGGGGGGGGCGCTCCCGGCCTTGCCCACAGCCTGTCCACATTGTCCACAGGGCCGGCTCACACCCCCTGTGGACGATGTTCAGGAAGGATCAACTTCTCCAGCCCCGTCGAGCGGCAGGTCGGCCGCCGCGCCCAGGCGCAGGTCGTCGCGCTCCCCCTGGGCCAGCCGGACGAGCCCGGCGGCGGCGATCATGGCGGCGTTGTCGGTGCACAGGACCGGCGGGGGGATCAGGACGGGGAGGTCGCGGCGGGCCGCCTCCGCGGCCACACGCCGGCGCAGCAGGGCGTTGGCGGCTACGCCGCCGGCCAACATGACCGTCCGCGGGCGCAGGCGGTCGACGGCGCGGAAGAGCTTGGTCACCAGCGCCTCCACCACGGCGCGGCGGAAGCCTGCGGCGAAGTGCCGGCGGAAGACGTCGTCCTCCTGGGGGCCCGCCCGCCACAGGCGCAGGGCCGCGGTCTTGAGCCCGCTGAAGGAGAACTCCTCCCCGCCATCCAGGAAGGCCGGCGGGAAGGGCAGGGCGTCCGGGTCGCCCTCCTCGGCCAGGCGGTCCAGGCGCGGGCCCCCGGGGTAGCCCAGGCCCATCGCCCGGGCGATCTTGTCGAAGGCCTCGCCGGCCGCGTCGTCGCGCGTCCGCCCCAGCACCCGGTAGCGGCGCTCCCCCGGCATGTGGACGAGGTCGGTGTGGGCGCCGGAGACGATCAGCGCCACAGCCGGCAGCGTCCAGGGCGCGCCGGTGAGCCGGTTCGCGTAGACGTGCCCCTCCAGGTGGTTCACGCCCACGAGCGGGCAGCCGCGGGTGTAGGCCAGCGCCTTGGCGGCGGCCACCCCCACCGAGAGGCTGCCCACGAGCCCTGGCCCACACGTCACCGCCACGGCGGTGATGGCGCGCAGGTCGACGCCGGCCTGCTCCAGCGCCTCGTCCAGCACCGCCGGCAGCCGCTCGACGTGGTGGCGCGCGGCCAGCTCCGGGACCACGCCGCCGAAGCGCCGGTGCAGGTCGGCCTGGGAGGCGATGACGTTGCTGCGCACGCGGAAGGCGGCGTCCACCACCGCCGCCGCGGTCTCGTCGCAGGAGGTCTCGATCCCCAGGACCAGGGAGGCTATGACCCGAGCCCCCGGCGCAGTCGCTCGAAGCGCTCCTGGTAGTCGGGCTCCCAGATGTTGCCCGTCCACATCACCAGGGCGTCCTCGCCGTTGTCGCTGTAGTAGTGGCGGCGCACGCCCACGTCGCGGAAGCCGTACTTGCGGTAGAGGTTCTGGGCCACCTGGTTGCTGCGGCGCACCTCCAGCTGCACCCAGCGCGCCCGCCGCTCGTAGGCGCGGCTGATCAGCTCCACCAGGAGCCGCTCGCCGATCCCCTCGCCGCGGCGGGCGGGGTCGACGGCGATGGTGGTGATGTGCGCCTCGTCCATCACCACCCACATCCCCGCATACCCGACCACGCGTCCGCCGCTGCGCGCCACCAGGTAGACGGCGGTGCGGTTGTGGTCCAGCTCATGATGGTAGGCGTCCCGCGGCCAGGGCGTGGCAAAGGAGCGGCGCTCGATCTCGAGCACCTGCGGGATGTCCTCGGGCCGCATCGGCGCGATCTCGACCTGGGCGATCTGCTTCATGGTCCAGCCGTCCCGGCGACGTCCTAGATTCTACCGCACCCGCGGAGCTCGCTCCCGCACCGGCGGCGGTCGTCGGCGCCCGCCGGCAGGGTCCGGTCAGGAGGGCTGCGTCTCGACGTAGGGGCGGCGGCCGTAGACCGGGTGGAGGCGGTAGAGGTCGTCCCGCTCGCCCCGCAGCAGCCGCTCCCGGGCCAGCGCCGCCACCCAGGCCGCCCGCGGCGTCCAGGTCACCGGCGGCAAGACCACCGCCGCCGGCAGCGTCCGGCTGATGATCTCCCGGTAGCGCACCAGGGCGTCCCCCAGCAGGAGGAGCGGCGCCGCGTCTGGCGGGACGAAGGTGCTCAGGTCGTCGGGCGGCAGCAGGGTGTCGTCGAGGAGGCGCACGAGGGAGAGCCCGGCCGCCTCGCCGGGCCTGGGCGGAGCGGCCTCCGCGCGGAAGAGGGCGGCGGCCACCTCCCCCCGCCGCGCGTCGAGCAGGGGGAGGACGTGGCCGGGGGCCCCGGCCGCCGCGGCCAGCGCTTCCAGGGTGGGAACGCTGACCACGGGGCACCCCGCGCTGCGGGCCCAGGCCTGGGCCGTGGCGATCCCGATGCGCAGCCCGGTAAACCCTCCCGGACCGCGCGAGACCCCCACGCCCTCCACCGCGTCCCGCCCCAACCCCAGGTCGGCTAGGAGGCGGTCGATGGCCGGCAGGAGCCACTCCAGGTGGCGCATCGGCACCTGCGCCGTCACCTCGCCCAGCAACCCCTCCGGGCCCACCAGGGCCACGCTGCCCGCTGGGGTGGCGGTCTCGATGCCCAGCACGCGCATGGGGGGTTACTCCGTGGGGACGGCCTCCAGGTTGGCCAGCGCCGCCTCCGGTCCGCGGCCCCGGGCCTCCAGGGTGAGGACGCGCTCCTCGGGCGCGTCGGCGAAGGCCAGGTGGACGCGCAGCAGCGGCGGGCGGAGGAACGCCTCCGCTTTCTCCGCCCACTCGATCACCGTGATCCCTGCCTCCAGCACCTCCTCCAGGCCGAGCGTGGCCAGGTCCCCCGGCTCGAGCCGGTAGAGGTCGACGTGGAAGACCGGGACGCGCCCCCGGTACTCCCGGATAAGGGTGAAGGTGGGGCTGGCCACGTACCCGCGCGCGCCGGCCCCTTCGGCGATGCCGCGGGCCAGCGCCGTCTTGCCCGTCCCCAGGTCACCGGTGAGGGCGACCACGTCGCCCGCCTGGAGGGCCGCGCCGAGGCGCCGGCCCAGCGCCACCGTCTCCGCTTCGCTGTGCGTGGTCACCGTGAGCCGCACCGGCGTGCCCTGGACGCTTGCTGCGCGGCGTGGCCCGGCGCCCATTCCCTCCCTCCGCACGCGCTACCGCCGCGTCTCCGGCTCGACGTACAGCCGCAGCCCCTCCCGCCCGACCACGCGCACCCGCTGCCCCGCGGGGATCGTCCCGTCCACGGCCACCGCACTCCACTCCTCCCCGGCGACGTGCACCGTCCCTTCGGGGGCCAGGTCGGAGCGGGCCACGCCCACCTGCCCCACCACCTCCAGCCCCACCATGGCCGGGGCGCGGCGCTGCGCCCGCAGCCCGGCGCCCAGGGCGAAAAGGGAGAAGCCCGCCATGGCCAGCGCCACGGCCACGATGAGCTGCAGCGAGATGCGCAGGAAGGGGGCCTGCCGCTCGGTGAGGAGGATGGCGCCGAAGATGAAGGCCACCACGCCGCCCACCGTCAGCACGCCGTGGCCGGGGACCTTGATGTCGGCGATGAAGAGCAGCACGGCCAGCGCGATGAGCAGCAGCCCGGCGACGTTCACCTCCAGGATGGCGAAGGAGGCCAGCCCCAGGATCAGGGCGATCCCGCCGACGACCCCCGGGAGGATCGCGCCGGGGTTGTAGAGCTCGGCCAGGACGCCGACGATGCCGATGTTCAGCAGGATGAAGCCGACGTTGGGGTCGCTGAGCAGGCTCAGGAACTCCTCGGTGACGTCCATGCCCACCGCCACGACGCGCGCGTCCGCCGTGCGCAGCCGCCGCGGGCCGAGGGCGGTCTCCACGGTGCGGCCGTGGACGCGGCGCAGGAGGTGGTCGACCGTGGGCGCGACCAGGTCGACGACGTCCAATCGCACCGCCTCGTCCGCCGTCGCCGAGACCGACTGGCGCACCGCCCGCTCCGCCCAGGCGGCGTTGCGCCCGCGCCGCCGCGCGATGGCCTGCAGGCTGGCCACGGCGTCGTTGGTGACCTTCTCCATGAGCGTGCGGTCCTGCTCCCCCTGCCCCACGCCCACCGGGTGGGCGGCGCCGATACGGGTGGCGGGGGCCATGGCGGCGATGTGGGCCGCGTAGGTCACCCACACGCCGGCCGAGGCGGCGCGGGCGCCTTCCGGCCCCACCCAGACGATCAGCGGCACCCCGGCGTTGAGCATCACCTTGGTGATGTCGTCCATGGACTTCAGCAGCCCACCGGGGGTGTCGAGCCGGATGAGCAGCGCCGCCGCCCGCTCCTCCTCCGCCTGGCGAATAGCGCGGGCGATGTAGCGCGCCGTCGCCGGGGCGATCACGCCGTCCACGTCGATGCGCAGGACGCGGGGCGGCCCCGCGGGCACGGCCGCCCAGCCGGCCGGCAGCGGGGCGACGGCAGCGAGCGCCAGGGCCAGCAGGGCGAAGCCGAGGACGGCGCGGGGCGTCGGCATGAACCCACGTCCATTCTACGCCCTGCCGCGACAGCGCGGTGGAGCCGGCGCGGTCACGCGCAACCCGCGGGGCTCCCCCGGACCGCGAGGCGTAGGTCTCGGCCAGGAGACCCTTCCCCGCTTGGACGCCCTCCGATCAGGGCAGCAGCTCGCCCACCGGGATCCGCACGTCTGGACGGGCGAGAGGAGCCACCGTCTCCCCTCCCCGCAGCACCATCTGCAGCCGGTACGCCGCTCCGGCGGGCTCCCGGTAGACCTCCAGCTCGCGGCTGTGGAGGTTCAGGATCCAGTACTCGGGAATCCCCGCCCTGGCGTACACCCTCCCCTTGCGCTCCCGGTCGAAGGTCAGCGTGGCGTCCGCCACCTCGACCACCAGGAGCGTGTCGTCCGCGCCGGGGTGCCGATCCCGGTAATCCCTGGGGGTGCCCCGCACCACCGCCACGTCGGGCTCCGGCTCGGAGTCGGGAGCCAGCGCCAGAGGGCCCTGCGCTCGAACGTCGAACCCCCTGCCAAAAGCCTCCCGCAAGGCCTCCTCAACGAGCCGCACGGCGGTCATGTGCGGCGCGTTCTGCGGAATCATCTCCACGATCTCCCCTTCCACGAGCTGCACCCGGTCGTGCTCCGTCAGCGCACCCAGGGCCACGAGCCGCTCATACTCCTCCACTGTCCACTTCTTGAGCTGCACGCTCATCGTTGCCCTCCGGCCACGGATCACCGGGGAGACCGGGCCGCGCCCCCCTACCGGCAGTCTACCGCCGACACACCTCACGGAGCACGCAGCGCCGGTGAGCCCGGCGGCCGCCGTGCCGGCCTAGGCCCGGGCGCGCGCCCGCGCGGCCCCCTCCCCCCGCACCAGCTGGCGCTCGTAGAGGCGGCGGACGTCCTCCAGCGTGCTGATCTGCGCGGGGGTGAGGTCGGGGCGCAGGCGCTTGATGCGGGGGAAGCGCAGGGCGTAGCCGGAGTCGTGACGGTCGCTGCGCGTGATGGCGTCGAAGGCCACCTCCAGCACCACCCGCGGCTCCACCACCTTGACCCGGCCCAGGTCGCGCACCGTGTGCGCCTGGAACCAGCGGGTGAGCTCGGCGATCTCCTGGTCGGTGAGGCCGGAGTAGGCCTTGCCGATGGTGCGCAGCCGGTCCCCGTCGCGCACGGCGAAGGTGACGTCGGAGAGGACCGCCGCCCGGCGGCCGTGGCCGTGCTCCGCCGCCACCACCACGACGTCGAGGGTGGCCAGCTCCTCCTTGAGCTTCATCCAGTGGCGGCCGCGCCGCCCCGGCAGGTAGGGGCTCTGGAGGCGCTTCACCACCACCCCTTCGTTGCCGCGGTCGCGCGCCTCGCGGAAGCGCTGGCCCAGCGCCGCCGCGTCGGCCACCGGCGCCGCGTGCGAGGGGCGGACGCGCTCGCCCATGCGCAGCCCCTCCAGCCGCCGCCGCCGCTCCCCGAGCGGCCGGTCGAGCAGGTCGGCGCCGTCGAGGTGGAGGAGGTCGAAGGCGAAGAAGACCACCGGGGCCTCGCGGACCAGCGGACCCGGGTCCTTGCGGCGCAGCCGCTGCTGCAGCAGGCCGAAGCCGAGCGGCCGCTCTCCGCGCCAGACCAGGATCTCGCCGTCGGCGATGCAGGTGCGGGCGAGGGCCTGCAGGTCGGGCACGAGGTCGGGGAAGCTGGCGGTGACCTCGTCGAGGGTGCGCGTGAAGATGGCCACCCGGCCCGGGGCGACATGCACCTGGGCGCGGATGCCGTCGTACTTGTCCTCGGCCAACACCTCCCCTCCCGCGGCGTCGGCGAAGGCCTCCTCGGGCGCGAAGATCGTCTCGGCCAGCATGAAGTGCACCGGCCGGAAGAGGACCAGGCGCGCCTCCCCCAGGCGGCCGTGGCGCGCCAGCACCGCCACCTCGCCGATCTGACTCTGCCGCATGTGGGCGTGGCGCACGAGCGGCAGCAGGGCCCGCCGCCCGGCCAGGCCGCCCGGGGCGAAGGCGGCGGCCACCGCCTCCTCCAGCAGCCCCGTGCGCAGCCCCACGCGCATGTCCGAGGTCATCACCTTCACCAGGTACTTGGCCTCGCGCGGCGCGGCCGCCCGGAAGAGGTCGCGCAGGGCCGCCACCTTGGCGGCGCGCGAGCCGCGCCCCTCCGCCGCCGCGATCGCCTCGAACGCCCGGCGCACCTGCTGCAGCGTGAGCGGCCCGGTGGGGTGGGCGTCGAAGAGCCCCGCCCCCGGCCGGACCGGGGAGCGGCCGAGGACCTCCTCGGCCACCTCGCCCAGGTCCCCGTGGCGGAGGTAGGCGTCGTGCAGGGTGGCGTCGTCGACGCCGGTGAGGTCCTGGAGCGCCTCGAC
>JAVHLY010000035.1 GCA_031081585.1 Armatimonadota bacterium | reverse complement strand
GCGCCCTCGTCCCCGAGCGTCCAGCGCCCGTAGCCGCTCCCCACGTCCGCGTTCAGGTCGACGCGCTCCACGCCGCGACGCCCCGTCCCCGCTCCCTACTCCACGAACTCTCCCTCGATGCGCCGCACCTGCCCGGGGGTGGCCCCGCCCAGGACCGTCTCGTCCCCGTCGCGGTCGATGGGCCGGGTGGCGACCCGGCAGGCGCCGTCCCGCTCGCGGGTCACCACCACCGTCCGCAGCCACCCGGCGTCGTCCTGCTCGGGGCAGTCCTCCCGGAAGTGCGCCCCCCGGCTCTCGGTGCGGTGGAGGGCGGCGTGCATCATGAGCTCGGCCGCGTCGGCCATGCACTCCAGCTCCACGACCTCCTCGAACTCGCCCGCGGTGGTGACGGGAGTGGCGGCCAGCCGCGCGCGGAGGCGGTCGAGGGCGGTGAGCCCCGCCTCCAGCCCCGCCGCCGTCCGGACGATGCCGAGCGCCAGCGAGACGACCTGCTGCAGCTCCTGGCGCAGGGCGGCGAGGGTGCCCTGCTGCGGCCCGGGGCCGCTGCCGAGCCCCTCGACCCGCCGGGCCCAGGCCCGGAGCACGCCGTCGTCCACGCGTCCCGGGCGCTCGGTGCGCGCGGCCTCGGCGGCGGCGCGGCCGGCGCGCGCGCCGAAGACCTGCGTGTCGGGGATGGCGTTGCTGTTCAGGCGGTTGGCCCCGTGGATCCCGCCCGCCGCCTCCCCGCAGGCGTAGAGGCCGCCAAGGGGCGTACGGCCCACCTCGTCGATCACCATGCCGCCCATGATGAAGTGGGCCTCCGGGGCGATGATGAACCGGACCTCGCGGAAGGAGAGGCCGCGCGGCTGGAGCCGCTCGACGACCTTGAGGTTCGTCGCGACGAAGTCCTCGTCGCTCACCCCGGAGAGGTCGAGGATCACCCCGCCCTCCACGTCCTCGCCGAGCCGGATCTGGTCGAAGATCCCGCGCGCGGCGATGTCGCGCGTGGTGGACTCGAGCCGCTCCGGGTCGTAGCGCGCCATGAAGCGCTCCCCGCGGCGGTTGTACAGGCGCGCGCCCACGGCGAAGGTGGAGGGCTGGATGGGCACGCGCGACCCCTTGAAGGGCCGGATGGCCCGCCAGGGGTAGAACTGCACCATCTCCATGTCGCGCAGCGGGACGCCGGCCCGCGCCGCCAGCGCGTAGCCGTCCCCCGTCACGTCCACCGGGTTGCTGGTGACGGTGAAGAGGCGCCCGGCGCCGCCCGTGCCCATGACGGTGGCGCCGGCGCGGACGACCACGAGGGTCCCGCGGTCGGCGTTCAGGCCCACGGCCCCCGCCACCCGTCCGTCGTCCACCAGGAGCGCCAGCGCCCGGGTCTCCTCCAGCGGCTGCACGCCGGAGGCCAGCACCGCCTCGCGCAGCGGGAGGGTCAGGTCCGTGCCGCGCATGTGGACAGGGACCAGCACGCGGGGCGAGGAGTGGTCCCCGCTGGGGGAGAGGCGGTAGGCCCCGTTGTGGCGGGCGAAGGGCACGCCCAGCTGCAGCAGGTCCTCGACCCGCTCCCCCGCCTCCTGGCACAGCACCCGGGCCAGGCGGCGGTCGTTGATGAGCGCCCCGCCCACCAGCGTGTCGGCGTAGTGGCGCTGCCACGAGTCCTGGGGGGTGATGGCCGGGTGGGCCACGGCGTAGCCGCCCGAGGTGATGGCCGACGAGCCGCAGCGGCCGAGCTTGCGCTTGACGCAGACGGTCACACGCGCCCCCAGGCGCGCCGCTTCCCACGCCGCGCGCAGGGCGGCCAGGCCGCCCCCCAGCACCAGGACGTCGGTCTCGTAGGTCTCCGTGCGGACCATCGTCACCTCCTCGACCGCCCGGGCAGCGCCCCCGCCCAGAGGCGGTCCAGCACGAGGGCGAGCAGCTGCGTCTTCTGGACCAGGCTGGCCACGTCGGCCCACTCCTCCTCGCTGTGGGCCCCCGCCCCAGCCGGGCCCATGCCATCCACCGTGGGGATGCCGGACGCGGCCAGGTTGTTGCCGTCGGAGGCTCCGCCGGTGGCGGTGAAGCGCACAGCCAGCCCGACCTCGCGCCCGCACGCCTCGACCAGCGCCGCCAGGGCTGCGGTCCCCTCCACCGGCTCCATGGGCGGGCGGTGGAAGGCGCCGTGGACCTGCAGGCGCGTCCCCGCCACCGGCTCGGCCGCCTCCAGCGCGCGCAGCCCCGTGAGCACGCGCTCCGCCTCCGCCCGGGTGGGCACGCGCACGTCGATCAGCGCCTCGGCGGCGGCCGGCACGACGTAGGGGAGGGTCCCGCCGCGCACCACGCCGACGTTCACCGTCGTGCCCGCGGCGGGGTCGGCCAGGGCCGCAACCGCCAGCGCGTGGTGGGCCAGGGCGAGGATGGCGTTGGCGCCGCGCTCCGGCTCGGCCCCGGCGTGCGCCGCGCGGCCCGTCACCTCCAGGCGGAAGATCCCCACCCCCTTGCGGCGCAGGACCAGACTGCCGTCCGGCTGCGCGGGCTCCAGGACGAAGGCCCAGTCGGCGTCGGCGCTCCATGCCGCCCACCGGTCCCGCGAGGTGGGGGACCCGGGCTCCTCGTCGCTGTTGAGCACGACGCGCGCGTTGCCCAGGCGGCGGGTGGCGGCGAGCGCCCGCAGCGCGAAGAGCATCACCGCGAGCCCGCCCTTCATGTCCATCACCGCCGGGCCGTAGGCCCGCCCGTCGCGCAGCGTGAAGGGACGCCGCGCCACCGTCCCCACGGGGTAGACGGTGTCGAGGTGGCCGACCAGCAGCACCCTGGGCCCCGGGACGGGCGGCGTCTCGGCCACGACGTGGTCCCCGTACGACGCCTGGGGGACCGTGCACACCGCGCACCCCAGGGCGCGGTACGCCTCCTGGAAGACCTGCCCCAGCGCGTCGACCGCCGCCTTCGCCTCGGTCGGGCTCTCCCGCTCGACGATCTCCCGCAGGAAAGCCACGAGGTCCTCCCGGTGGCGTTCCACCCAGGCGCGCGGGTCGGTCACCGGAGAGCCAGCTCCCGCGGGAAGTGCGTCAGCACCTCGCACCCCTGCGCGGTCACCACGACGGTCTCGCTGAACCCCACGCAGCTCACCCCGTAGTCCCGCAGCGCCGGCGGCATGTGGAAGACCATTCCCGGTTCCAGCACGGTGGGGTCGTCGCGGCGCAGGCTGATGAGGTGTCCCTCGTTCCAGTTGGGCGGGAAGGCGAACCCCACGGAGTACCCCGTGCGCTTGCGGAACTGCTGGTAGACGCCCGCCTCCTCCATGACCCGGCGGCAGGCGTCGTCCACCTCGCCGGCGGTGGCCCCCGGCCGGACGGCCTGGATGGCGCGTTCCAGACCCTCCAGGCAGAGGTCGGCCATGCGCCGCACCGCCGGGGAGGGCTCGCCCAGGACGGCGGCCCGCATCAGCGGCGCGACGTAGCGGCCGTAGACCCCGGTCATCTCCAGCAGCACCGTGTCGCCCGGCTCGAGGCGGCGGCGCTCGAAGCTGGTGTGGGGGATGCCCGCGCGGTAGCCCGAGGTGATGATGGGGTCGCACGGGAAGTACTCGGACCCGGCGCGCGCGAGGGCGGCCATGGCCGCCGCTGCCACGTCGTTCTCCGTGGCGCCGGGGCGGCACGCCTCCAGGCCGGCCCGCATCCCCGCCTCGGTCATGCGGGCGGCGCGGCGCATGTGCTCGACCTCGCGGGGGGACTTCACCCGGCGCAGGCGCTCGACGATGGCGGTGCCGTCGCTGGCCGTCACCCCATCGAGGAGCCCGCCGAGGCGGCGGCGCACGGCCGCGCTCAGCCCCGGGGCCCCTTCCTCGAAGGCCACCCGGGCGCGGCCGAACCCGCGCGCCCGCACCGCGGCGGCCGTCACCTCCAGGGGGTCTTCGTGGTCGTCGTAGGTGACCACCTCGGCCACCTCGCTGTAGAGCGCGGCCAGGAAGGACTCCAGGAAGCGCAGGACCAGCACCGGCGCCCCGCGGGGGGGCACGAGCAGCGCCGCGTAGGTGCGCCCGGCGAACGTCTGGTAGCCGGTGAGGTAGAAGAGCGTCTCGGGCGCGAAGGCCAGCAGGGCGTCGTCCCCGCGCTCGTTCAGGGCCGCCCGCACGCGCGCCAGTCGGGCCTCGAACTCCTCCCGGGGGAAGACGGGCGTCCGGGTGATCGGCGGCAACGTCACAGCCATCGCCATCCCTCCTCGCGGCTCCCGGCCGGCCGGACGGCTAGCGGCCCCTGGCCAGCCGGACGAACTCGTTGGTCCACAGCACGCCCTCCCGATCCGACGGACGGGTCCCGGTGAGCAGTCCGATCTCGAAGCCCAGGTCGAGGAAGCGCTTCACGGTGGCCTGGTCGAGGGAGCCGTCCTCGGAGAGGGCCGGGAGCATGGCCTCGTACCCCGCCCGCAGCGCGCGCTCCTCCATCTGGGGGAAGAAGCGGCGCAGGGCCTGCAGGGAACGCTCCCGGTCGGTGGCGATGAGCTGGCGGGCGCGGTGCAGCGCGCGGACGAACCGGACCAGGGTGTCCCGGTTGCGGCGCCCCCACTCCGTGCGGACGGACAGCCCTGTGTACGGGTAGTTGTCCAGTTCCCGCACGTCCCCGCGCGTCCCGTAGATGAGGATGGTGCCGATACCGTCCAGCTCGACGAGCTGGGGCGTGGGCGGGGTGAGCATGAACGCGTCGATGCGCCCCTGACGGATCGCCCCCACCAGCGAGGTCGGCGAGCCCACCTGGACCATCTCGGCGTCCCGGCCCGGCACCAGCCCCGCCTTCTGCAGGTAGTAGCGGGCGTAGCGGTCGGTGGGGGCGTTGGGCAGGGTGTAGCCGATGCGCATCCCGCGCAGGGCGGCCAGCCGGCGCTCGATGGGATCCTGGGGCGTCACGCCCCGGGCCCGCAGCACCTCGTTGCGCACGACGAAGTCCTGGCTCATGCGCTTGACCAGGACGTAGATGTGGGTCGTCAGCTTGCCCTCGCGCCGCAGGGCGACGACGTTCTCCAGCCCGACGGTGGTCAGGTCCACCTCGCCGCTGATGAGCTGGATCGGCTGCAGCGCCCCGCTGCTGGCCTGGATCATCTCGACGTCCAGCCCCTCCTGACGGAAGAGGTCGAGCCCCGAGGCCACCATCACGGTCATCGTGTGGAACGCGGGGAAGTACGAGAACTTCACGCGGGTCAGCCCCTGCCCGCCCGCCGGGGCGGCCAGGGTCACTCCAGCCAGCACTACGAGTACCCACATCGTCACTCGCCGCATGCTCCCTCCCTCCTCGGACACGCCCTCCCCGGGCCGGCGCGCCGTCACCCGCCGTTCCCGGAGATGCGCTGCTGCGGCCGCCACCGCATGAGCGGCCGCTCGACGGCCCCGATCGCGGCGTTCATCACGACCACCACCACCATGAGGGCGAAGATCCCGGCGAACGCCGCATGGGTCGAGAACTCGAAGGTGGACCGGCTGATCAGGAACCCCAGGCCCCGCTGGGCCGAGATGAACTCCCCCACGATGGCCCCGATCATGGCGGTGGGGACGACGATCCGCAGCGCCGTGAGGATGTAGGGCAGGGCCGAGGGGAGGACGACCTTCACCAGGACGTCGCCGCCGCTGGCCCCCATCAGCCGGACCAGGTCCACCATCTGCGGGCTGGTGCCGCGGATGCCCGCCACGGTGTTCATGAAGACGACGAAGAAGACGAAGAGCGCGGCGATGACGATCTTGCTGGTGATGCCGATGCCGAACCACATGATGAACAGGGGGGCCAGCGCCGTGCGCGGGATCCCGTAGAGCGCCACCAGGATGGGCTCGGTCATCTCGTACAGGCGTCCGAGGGAGGTCAGCAGGAAGGCCAGGGCGATGCCCGCCGCCGACCCGATGGCGAACCCCGCCAGCGTCTCGATGGTCGTGTACTGGGCGTGCACCAGGAGCTCGTGGTGGAGCAGCAGGTCGACGAAGGCGCGGGCGATGCGGGAGGGGCTGCTCACGAAGAACGGATCCAGCACCCGGCCGGAGAGCGCCTCCCAGCTCGTCAGCAGCCCGACGACGATGAGGACCCGGCCGGCCAGGATGACGGCGCGCTCGCGCCGTCGCCGCTCCCGCTCCCGTGCCGCCACCGCCGCTTTGAGGCGCTGCACGACCTCCGGCCGTCCTGCCGTCTCGGCGACCGCCATCGAGCCTTCCTCCTTCCCCCGGGCCTCAGCGCCCCGGCCCGGGTCCCAGCGCGTCCCGCCCCAGCTCCTCCCGCAGCTCCTGCCAGATGGCCTCGTAGAGCAGGGGGAAGCGCGGGTGGGCGTGGATGTGGAAGACGTCCCGCGGCCGGGGGATGTCCACGACGACCTCCCGCTTGAAGCGGCCCGGCGCGCGCGTCATGACGATAACCCGGTCGCTCAGCGCCACGGCCTCCACCAGGTCGTGGGTGACGAAGACCACCGTCCGCCCCGACCCCTCCCACATCCGCAGCAGCTGGTCCTGGAGGATCACGCGGGTCTGGGCGTCGAGCGGCCCGAACGGCTCGTCCATCAGGAGCGCCACCGGGTCGTAGGCCAGGGTGCGGGCGATGGAGGCGCGCTTGCGCATCCCGCCCGAGAGCTCGTGCGGGTAGTGGTGCTCGAACCCCTGCAGGCCCACCTGGGCGATGAGCGCCGCGGCCCGGGCGCGGCGGCGGTCCGCCGGCACGCCGCGGAACTCCAGGGGCATGGCCACGTTGGCCAGCGTGGTGCGCCAGGGGAGGAGGTTGTCGTCCTGGGTCACGTACCCCACCGCCCGGTTGAGGCCGCGCACGGGGCGCCCGAAGACGACCACCTGGCCCGCGGTGGGGGCCAGGAGGCCCGCGATCAGGTTGAGGATGGTCGACTTCCCGCAGCCGCTGGGTCCTACGATGGAGACGAACTCCCCCTCGGCCACGCGGAGCGAGACCCCCTCCAGGGCCACGAAGGCGTCGATGCTGCGGCCGCGGGGCAGCGTGAAGAGCCGGTAGACGTCCCGCAGCTCAATGGCCGCCTGCATCGCCGTCTCCCCGGGAGCGCCGACGAGCGCCCGGGGCGGCTCCGCCCCGTCCGGTCGCACGCCGTCCCCCTCCGGTGCGGTCAGCGTCCGCTGAGGAACTCGTTGGTCCACAGGTCGCCCTCGCTGGTGTCGATGCGGAAGGTCTGCCCGATGGTCTCGAAGACGTTCAGGTAGGCCTTGATGCCGGCTTCCGTGAAGCGGCCGTCGCGGCTGATCGCCGGCAGCAGGGCATCCCAGGAGAGGCGCAGCACCTCGGGGGAGGTGTCGGTGAAGTACTTCTGGTGCAGCAGGCGCAGGGCGTCGGTGGGATTCTGGCGCATCCAGGCGTTGGCCCGCTGGAGGCCGCGCACGTAGGCGCGCACGAGCCGCGGGTTGTTCCGGGCAAAGGCCTTCGTCACCACGTGGGCGACGTAGGTGAGGTTGCTCAGCTCGGGGACATCGCCGGCCGTGTTCTTGATGATGATCCGGCCCAGCCCTTCCTGCTCCAGCTGCTGCGGGAGCGGGGGCGAGAGCATGAACCCGTCAATCCGACCGGCCCGGAAGGCCGCCGCCAGGGCCGGCACCCCGCCCACCTGCACCAGGTTGGCGTCGCGGTCGGGGTCGAGCCCGGCCCGCCGCAGGAAGTAGCGGGGGAAGATGTCAGTGGGTGCCCCCGGGCGGGTGATGCCGATGTTGAGGCCGCGCAGGGCCCGGAAGCGCTCCGGGAGCGGCGTTTGGCGGGTCACCCGCAGCCGGTCGGCCACCTCATTGCGCAGGATGAAGTCCAGCGTCACGCGGTTCACCAGGTTGTAGATCATGAGCAGGGAGTACCCCTGGGTGCGCAGCTCGGCCGTCTGCAGCGGGTCGATGTCCGAGAAGTGGGCCTGGCCGCCCACCAGCGAGGCCGGCCCCAGCACGCCGCTCTGGATCTCGACGTACTCGAGGTCGATCCCCTCCTCGCGGAAAAACCCGCGCTCGATGCCCAGGTAGACCGGGGCCATGTACAGGACCCGGAACCCGGTCTGGCGCAGCTTGATCGGCGCCTGCCCGTGCGAGGGGACCACCGTCGCCGCGAGCAGCACCGCCAGGACGAGCGTTGCAACCCCTGCGGCCTTCCTCACATCACTCCCTCCTCTCCAGAGCCCACCGGCAGGCCGCCGCCCCACCCCAGGATGGCCAGCGCATAGACCTCCACCGCAGCCAGGAAGGCCTGGAGCGGGAGGGTCTCGGCCGCCGTGTGGGCGACACGCATGTCCCCTGGACCGACGTTCACGGTGGGCACGCCGCCCGACCACACCAGGTGGCGCATGTCGGTCACGGCGCTGAGCCCCTCCACCCGCGCCGGCCGTCCGGTGGCCCTCGCCACCGCCCACCGCAGCAACGTCACCACCGGCGCGTCCGGCGGTGTCTCCGCGCCGCGGTGGCGCCGGGCGGTCCACTCCACCCGGGGCGGGTGGGCGGCCAGCCACGGGTCGCCGCGGGCGGCCTCTTCCAGCACCCGGTCGACCACCGCCCGCACCTCGTCCAGGGACTCCGCCCCGACGGTCCCCACCATGACCTCGAGCCGCGCCTCAGCGGGGACCGCCGCGCTCTGGCCCCAGCGGCCCGCCTCGAAGGTGGCCAGGTTGCAGACGTGCTGCACCGGCTGGTGCGCCCACAGCGGGTGCGGCCGCGTGCGGTCCAGCAGGGTTGCGGCCGCCCGCACCGCCTGGACCAGGCGGTAGGCCGGGTCCACCGGGTTCACCCCTTCGTGCGCCAGCCCGGGGTGCGCCGGCCGTCCGGGCACGGCGAGGCGCACCAGCCAGTGGCCGCGCGTAGCCGGGCACACGCGCAGGTCGGTGGGCTCGCCCACCACGGCCGCGGCCGGACGCACGCCGTCGGCCAGCAGCCCGAGGATCCCCCCGCCCCCTGCCTCCTCGTCGACCACACTGGCGAGCAGCACACCGCGCTGCAGCGGAACCTCCAGCGCACGGACCGTGGCCAGCGCCGCCGCCATCGCCACCAGCGCCCCCTTGGCGTCCACGGCGCCCCGACCGGCCAGTTCCCCGCCCGCCAGGCGCGGCGTGAACGGGTCGTGGCGCCACCCCTCGTCGGCGGCCACCCCGGCGACGTCGCTGTGGCTGGTCAGGAGGAGGAGGTGGCGCGGGGGGCCCAGGTGGGCGAGCAGGTTCGGCCGACCCTCGTAGGACGCGCTCAGCGGCACGTCCGGCGCGAGGCGGGCCGCGGCCTCGCGGTCGACGGGGCGCAGCGTCGCCACGATTCCCTCCGCGGCCAGGAGGGCGGCCAGGCGGGCCTGGACCGCTCCTTCGCCCGTCCCGCCCGGGTAGCGCGGGTTCACGCTGGGGGTGGCCACGACCTCGGTGAGCCAGCGCACGTACTCCCTCCGGCGGCGGCCGATGACCTCCCGCACCGCCTCCTGCAGGTCGACTACCGGTGGTAGCGATTGGTCCACAGCACCCCTTCGCGCGTGGCGGGCATGGCGTCCAGTGCGCCGATCGCCACCAGCACCTGCGCCTGGTTACGGACGGCCCGCTCCGAGAGGCGCCCGCCCGGCTTGATGGCCGGGATGAGCGCCTCGAAGGAGAGCCGCAGCGTGGCCGCGTCGGTGTCGGGGAAGAAGGGCTGGAGTACCCGCAGGGCGGCGGCGCGGTTGGCCACCATCCAGGTGTAGGTCTCGTTCAGGGCCCGGATGTAGGCGGTGACCACCGGGCGGTGGCGCTCCGCCCACCCCCGCAGCACAGCGATCGACTCGAAGGCGAAGTCGGCGAACTCCGGCGGGCCGTCCCCGGCGGAGTTCTTGATGAGGACCGTCCCCACCCCGTCCCGCTCGAGCAGGTAGGGTGCCGGAGCCGAGAGCATGAAGGCGTCGATGCGCCGGCTCTTCATCGCCGCGACCAGGGCCTGCCCCGGGCCGACCTGGACGAAGGTGGCGTCCTTCTCCGGGTCGTAGCCGGCCTTGCGCAACAGGTACTGGGGGAAGAGCTGCGTCACCGCCCCCGGCCGGGTGATGCCGAAGGTGAGGCCGCGCAGGGCCTTCAAGCGGGCCTCCAGCGGGGAGCGGGGCGTGACGCCGAGCCGCGCCAGCACGTCGTTCCGGACCACCAGGTCCATGGTCAGGGCGTTGACCATGGAGTAGACGAGAATCGGGTCGCGGCCCTCCCGCTGGAGGGCGACGACGTCGTCCAGGGCCAGGTCGACGAACTGGACGTTGCCGCTGAGCAACGCCGAGACGCCGAGCTTCCCGCTGTCGATCTCGACGTACTCCCAGGCCAGCCCGTGGCGGGCGAAGGCGCCGCGGGCCTGGGCCAGGAAGGGGACGGCCAGGTCCACCACCTTGAACCCGGCCTGCTTCACCCGCGTCGGCGCGGCCGCCGTCGGAGCGACGGCGACGGACCCCACCACCAGCGCGGCCGCCAGGGCGAGCCCGAGCAACCTCCTCCACGTCCTCTGCACTCCTGCCACCTCCTCCCACCGTCTCGGCGGGCCCTCAGGCCCGCCGTCTCGACAGTCCGTCAGGCCCGGCCGGCCAGCACCGCCCGGGGGCGCCACCGGAGCAGCCGCGCCTCCGCCAGGGTCAGGACCCCGTCCATGAGGACGACGACGCCGACCAGCGCGGCGATGGCCGCCAGCGTCACCGTCGTGTTGAACTGCGCGGCCGCGGCGTTGACCAGGTAGCCCAACCCGCGCGTGGCCGCCATGAACTCCCCGATGACCGCGCCGATCATCGCCTCCGGGATGCCGATGCGCAGCCCCGAGGTCAGGTAGGGGATCGTGCTCGGCAGCGTCACCTTCCAGAGCAGCGTCGTGCGCGAGGCGCCCATGACGCGCAGCGTGGCCACCAGGTGGGGGCTCACGCTGAAGATCCCGGTGACGACGTTCATGAAGACCACGAAGAAGACGAAGATCGCCGCCAGCAGCACCTTGGGGGCGAGGCCCAGCCCGAACCACATGACGATCAGCGGGGCGAGCGCGATCTTCGGGATGGCGTAGAACGCCAGGAGGAAGGGGCGCAGGACGCGCTGCGCGGTGGGGACGACCCCCACCAGTAGGGCCACCGCCACCCCGAGCCCCCCGCCAAGGAGGTAGCCGATGAGGACCTCCGCCACGGTCTGGCCCAGGTTCGGCCACAGCCGCCCGGACGCGGCCAGTGCGGCGAGGGCGCGGGCGACCGAGAGCGGGTCGCTGACGAACTGGGCGTCTACCACCGTCCCCGAGGCGGCGCTCCAGGCCAGCAGCGCCGCCCCCACGAGCAGCGCCCGCCCGGCCAGCAGCCCCGCCCGCCGCAGCCGCTCGCCGGCCTCCTGCTGCGACAGGACGCGCACGGTCAGGGCCGCCTCGCGCGACGGTCCGGTCATGCCCCCCCGCCCTCCCGCCCGTAGTACTCGGCCAGCACCCGCATGGTCTTGGCGTTGTGCTCGCGCATGAAGGCCGCCGCCTCCACCCCGCGGCGCGCCCGGAGGAGGTCGAAGATGTGGCGGTGCTCGGCGGTGGACTCCTCCGCGCGCGCGGGGAGCTGCAGGTAGGCCCGGCGGTAGCGCTCGCTGAGGTCCCACAGCCCGCCGATCACGCGGATCAGCACGGCGTTCCCGCTGGCGGCGTAGATGCGCATGTGGAACGCCCGGTTGCTGGCCAGGAAGGCCTCCAGGTCGCCCCGCCGGACCTCCTCCTCGGTCTGGGCGAGGATGCGCGCCAGGGCCTCGACGTCCGCCTCGGTGAGCCGGTCGGCGGCCAGCTCCGTGGCCAGGCCTTCCAGGTGGCAGCGCACGACGTACAGGTCGGACATCTCCTGCAGGGAGAGCGGCATCACCACGGCACCTCGGCGCGGCGTCAGCGCCACGAGCCCCTCGCTGGCCAAGCGCTCCAGCGCCGTGCGCACCGGCACCCGGCTCATCCCCAGGCGCTGGCTCAGCTCCGCCTGATCGATGCTCGCCCCGGGCGCCAGCACCCCGGCGGTGATCCACCGCTTCAGGGTGATGAAGGCGTGCTCGGTGGCGGTGCGGTAGCGAACGGTCACGTCGTCGCGCACGGTCTCCTCACGCCCCCTTTCCACCGCTGGCCCCGATGGGGCGGCGGTCCATGAGATCGGCCAGCCGGGCCAGGGCCTCCTCGATCACCGCCTCCGGCGGGGTGTAGCAGAAGCGCACGTGCCCCGGCCAGGCGAAGGCCTCGCCCGGCACCGTGGCCACCCCCGCCTCCTCCAGCCACCACCGCGCCACGCCGGCGGCACTCCGCGGGTAGCCCGCCGGCAGGCGAGGGTAGACGCCCCGGACGTCCGGGAAGACGTAGAAGGCTCCGTCGGGGAGCGGGCAGGCGATGCCGGGCAGGCGCTGCAGGCCGGCGACGATGAGGTCGCGGCGCCGGCGGTAGGCGGCCCGCAGGGCACCCCCGTCGTCGCCGTGGGCGAGCGCCCACACCCCGGCGGCCTGCGCCGGGGCGTTGGGGTTGCCTGCGCTATGGCTCTGGTAGGCCGCCATGGCCTGCAGGACCCGCCGGGGGCCGGCCGCATAGCCCAGACGCCACCCCGTCATGGCGTAGGTCTTGGAGAAGGAGTCCACCAGCAGGACGGCCTCGCGCGGCTCCAGCGCCGGCGGAGCCTGCGGCTCCGGGTAGGTGAAGTAGGTGTAGACCGCGTCCAGGAGGGTGTAGACGCCGCGGGCGGCGCACAGGCGCACGAGCCGGTCGACCTGCGCCGGCGGGTAGACGGCGCCGGTGGGGTTGTGCGGCGTGTTGAGGATGAGGACCTTGGTCCGGTCCGTGATGGCGTCGGCGATCGCCCCCTCATCCGGCAGGAAACCTCGGTCGCTGGGCACGAGCACCGGGCGGGCGCGCAGGAGGCGCACCTGTTCGGGGAAGGAGACCCAGCAGGGCGTGGGGATGAGGACCTCGTCGCCGGGGTCGCACAGGACCGCGAGTGCCGTGTAGATGGCCGCCTTGGCCCCCGCGGTGACGACGATCTGGTCGGCGGCGTACGTCCCCCAGCCGCCCCGGGCCAGGTGCGCGGCGATCGCTTCCCGCAGTTCCAGCGTCCCCGCCGGATCGGTGTAGCGCGTCGCCCCGTCCTCCAGCGCCCGCACCGCCGCGCGGCGGATCCCCGGCGGGGTCACGATGTCGGGCTCCCCTTCGGCGAAGCTGAGCACCGGCCGCCCCGACCGCCGCAGGCGGCGGACCTTGTCCTCGACCGCGCCCGTGGCGGAGGCGGTGGTGGCGGCGACGGCGGCGAGCGGGCGCATCACGGGACGTAGGGGTCCCGGGGGAAGGCGGTGAGGACCTCCGCCCCCTCGGCGGTCACGAGCACGGTCTCGCTGCACCCCAGCCCGAACTCCCCCGGGACGCGCAGCGCCGGAGGGATGTGGAAGACCATGCCGGGCTCCAGGGGGGTGGGGTCGTCAGGGCGCAGGGAGAGGATGTGCCCCTCCCCCCAGTCGGGCGCGAAGGCCACGCCTACGGAGTAGCCCGTGCGCTTGCGGAAGAGGTCGGCGTAGCCGGCGTCGGCGAGCACGTCCCGACAGGCCCGGTCCACGTCCCCGCAGGTCGCGCCCGGACGGATCGCGGCGATCGCCGCCTCCAGCGCCTGCCGGAGGGCGCGGGCCATCCGGCGGACCTCCGGGCGCACCGGCGGGAGGGCGGCGCTGCGCATGAGGGGGCCGAAGTACCGCCGCCGGCACCCGCCCAGTTCGAGGAGCACGGTGTCTCCCGGCTCCAGGGTGCGCCCGCCGAAGGTGGTGTGGGCCACGCCCGAGCGCCACCCCGAGGTGACGATGGGGTCGCCCACGAGGAAGTCGCTGCCGGCGTCCATCATCGCTCCGTAGGCGGCCTTCGCCACCGCCTGCTCCGTGACGCCGGGCCGCACCGCCTCCAGGGCCGCCGCCATGCCGGCCTCGGTGATGCGGCACGCCTGGCGGATCAAGCTCACCTCCGCCGGTGACTTGACGCGGCGCCCCTCCTCCACCAGCCCGCTCCCGTCCACCGGCTCGTCCAGGCCGGCGCGCAGCCGGTCCACGAGCGCGGGGGTCGCGAACCAGGTGGCCAGCTCGACGGCCACCCGGCCGTGCCGCCAACCCCGGCGGTCGAGCAGGGCCAGGAGGGCGGTCGCCGGGTCCTCGGTGTCGGCGTAGGTGGCGAAGTCGTCGAGCCAGGTGGTCGTCTCCGCCACCGTGCGCTCCATCTCACGCACGAACAGGAGGAGGGCCTCGGGCCGCACCACCAGCGCCTGGAACGAGGCGTAGCCGATGGTCTCGTAGCCGGTGAGGTAGCAGACGTTCTCCGGGGTGAAGACCAGCAACGTCTCCACCCCCACCGCGGCCAGCCGCGCCCGCAGCGCCTCCACGCGGTTGCGGTACTCGGCCAGCGGCACCGCCGGGGGGTGGCGGGGGTCCACGGCTAGGCCTCCCGGCTCCACACCCCCAGCACGGTCGCGGCGGGGACGACCTCGCCGACGAACCGGGCCAGGTGATCGAGCGCCGCCCGGGCGGCCTCGGGAGGCACGGCGGCGGTGGCGTCCTCCACCGCCACGACGTAGTACCCGAGGGCAAAGGCGTGCTCGAGCGTCGTGCGGACGCACAGGTCGGTCACCACGCCGGTCCCCACCACGGTCTCCACCCCGCGCGCCTGCAGGAGGTCGTGGAGGGACGTGCGGGCGAAGGCGTCGTAGGTGTGGCGGACCACGCGCAGGTCTCCCGGCTCGGGGGGCAGCAGGGTGTCGTCCAGGGCGGCGCCCCAGCTCCCCCGGGCGCAGAGGATCTCGTCGGTCATGCCTCGCCGGGCGTAGCGGGCCTGGTAGTTGGGCGCGTCCACCTCCGGGCCGTGCTCCATGGTCACGTAGACCACGGGGACCGCGGCGCGCCGGGCGCCCCGCACCAGGGCATTGATGACCGGCACGACGTCGCGGAGGGCCGCCGCCTGCGGGTCGCGCCGCGCGCTCCACCCTGCCGGGTGGACGAAGTCGCGCTGGACGTCGACGACGAGGAGGGCGCAGCGCTGCGGCGCCAGCACCTCCGCCAGCGCAGTGAGGATCGCCATCACCGCACCCCCAGCGGGTCCCGGCCGCGCGGCACCCAGCGCAGGGCGCGGCGCTCCACCGCCGAGACCGCCGCGTTCATGGCCAGGACCACCAGCAGGAGCCCGACGATGCCGGCGAAGACCTCGGCCGTGCGGTAGCGCGAGCTCGCCGCGTTGATCAGGTAGCCCACGCCGCGGTTGCTGCTGATGAACTCCCCGACGATAGCGCCGATGAGCGCGGCGGGGATGGCCAATCGCAGCGCCGCCAGCACGAACGGGGTCGCGCCCGGCAGGACGACCCGGCGGAGGACGGCGAGCCGCGACGCCCCCATCACCCGCACCACGGCCACCAGGTCGGGGCTGACCCCTCCAGCCCCCGCCAGCGTGTTGAGGAAGAGCAGGAAGGCGACGAAGGTCCCGGCCAGCAGGACCTTCGGCAGGACGCCGATGCCGAACCAGAGGATCATCAGCGGCGCCAGGGCCACCTTCGGCACCGCGTAGGCCACGACCACGAAGGGGCGGAGGAGAGGCTCCAGTCCCGGGACCAGTACGACCAGGCCGGCTGCCACCAGGCCCGCGACGGCCCCGCCCACGTAGCCGAGGAGCGTCTCGAGGAGGGTGAACCGGAGGTGGAACCACAGCGTGCCGTCCAGGAGCACCCGCCAGAAGGCCCTCCCCACGGCCAGGGGGTCGCTGAGGAAGAGGCGGTCCAGGACGCGTCCCGAGGCCAGCCCCCACCCCAGCAGCAGCGCCGCGAGCAGGCCGGCCTGCCAGAGGAGGACGAGGAGCGTCTCTCGCTGCTCCCCGCGCGCGGCCCGGTACACCTCCTGCCGGGCGAGCGCCTCCTCGCGGGGCACGGCCCCCTCCCACCCCGGGCGCAGGACGCCCTCAGCCATCTCCATCTCCCGGCCGCCGCCCCGTGATCTCCTCCCGCAGGTCCTCCCAGATAGCGTCGTAGACCGGCGCGAACCCGGGAGCCTCGTGAATGTGGAAGACGTCGCGCGGACGCGGGATCGGGACCGGGCGGACGGCCTTGATCGTCCCCGGGGCGCGCGTGAAGATGGCGATCCGGTCGGCGAGCGCGATGGCCTCGACGAGGTCGTGGGTGACGAAGACGACCGTGCGCCCGCTGCCCTGCCAGAGCTGCAGCAGCTCGTCCTGCAGCACCAGGCGCGTCTGCGCGTCCAGCGGGCCGAAGGGCTCGTCCATCAGCACGACGTTCACGGTCTCGTCGACGATGGTCCGCACGATGGAGACCCGCTTGCGCATCCCCCCCGACAGCTCGTGGGGGTAGTGGTGCTCGAAGCCGCGCAGGCCGACGCGCGCCAGCCCGGCCAGGGCGCGGGCGCGCCGCTCCGCCGGCGGCACCCCCTTGAGCTCGAGGGCGATCTCCACGTTGGCCAGGGCCGTGCGCCAGGGGAGGAGGTTGTCGTCCTGGGTGACGTACCCTACCCGGGTGTTCACCCCGCGGACGGGGCGGCCGTCGTGCAGGACGGCCCCGTCGGTGGGGGTCACCAGCCCGGCGAACATGTTGAGCAGGGTGGACTTGCCGCACCCCGACGGGCCGATGAGGGCCAGGAACTCCCCCGCCCGGACCTCCAGGCTGATGTCGCGCAGGGCCGTGATGGCCCGCCGGGGCCGGCCGGAGACGAAGATCTTGTAGACCCCGCGCGCCGCCAGGACGGCCGGCGCGGCCACCGGCGCCGCCTCCGCTCGAGGCTGGGGAAGCGTCGCCACGCCTCAGCTCCGGCGCAGGTCCGGGACGCGCTCGCGCAGCAGGCGCATGATCACCTGCCACTCGTTGTAGCCGGAGGTCCGGGGGGCGGTGCCGGCCTGCCCGCGCGCCCAGATCACCTTGCGGCCCAGGTCGGCGGCGGCGGCGAAGTCCACGCTCCCCGGCGGGGAGCAGAGGTCGATGATCACGACGTCGGGTCGGGTCCGGGCCAGCAGGTCGCCCGTCAGGACGAGCCCCGAGGCGGAGCTGACGATCAGCGGAAAGCGCTCGATGACCTGCGGCAGCTCCCGCAGGTGCACCGTCGCCAGGCCCATGGCCCAGGCCCGGGCGAGCTGCGAGGGGTTGCGCGCGGCCAGCGTGACCTGGGCCTCCAGCGCGCGGAAAGCCCGGGCCACGCTCATCCCCACGCGGCCCATGCCGATGCACAGCGTGGGCAGGCCGAGGATCGTCTCCTCGGTGTGGGTGATGGCCTCCTTGAGCGCCCCTTCGGCCGTGGGTACCGCGTGCATGATGGCGAGCGGGTCGTCGTCCCCGTATCCGATGGGGGTGACCGGGGTGCCTTCCGCCCAGGCGGCGATCTGCGGGCTCACCCGCCCCATGAACATCAGCGCCCCCGGCGCCGCGCCGCGCAGGACCTCGGTGGTGAGGAAGAGCTTCTCGCGGGCGAAGGGCGCGTAGAGGCTGTGGTCGGTCCCGAGCCCGGGGATGGGGCAGGAGATGAGGCGCGCCCCGCGCACCGCCGCGGCCAGCGACGGCGCCTCCGGCGCGCCGGCCGCCTCCTCCGCGCCGGGGGCCGCCCCGTAGTGCTGGACGGTGGCCCCGGCGGCGCGGGCCTGGCGCATGTGCTCGAGCATCCGGCGGTCGCCGCCCAGGACGGCCACGACCCAGCCGGCCAGCTCCCCGCTCATCCTCTCCCCCTCCGGCCGAGGCCCCCGAGGCCCAGGCTTCAGTCGTCATCGCAAAGAGCATGGGGAATGGCGTGAACAGCCCCCAAGCGATCCTTGCCTCCAGGCGACCCCTAGCCCCTCTGGAGCCTGTCCCGTCCCGGTCCCCATGGCGTCGCCTGGACGGTTCTTCCTCATTTCCCCTCCAGCGCTTCGGATTGAGTATCATGTATCATGGCAAATTGATACTTTCTACTATGCCCAGCCGATCCCTTCCGTAGTCCTTGACTGAGATGCCATCAAAGCAGGGCGCGACTGGCGCCGCCGTCCACAACGATCGTGGCCCCCGTCAGGAAGGCGGTCCGCCGGCTCACCAGAAAGGCCACCAGCTCGGCCAGCTCGCGCGGGTCCCCCGGCCGCCCCTGAGGGATCTCGCCGGCGACCCGCCGCAGCGCCTCCTCCGACCCGAGCGCCTGCGTCGTGCGCAACTCCTCGAGGCGGGCACGGATCCGGCCCGTGTCAAAGTAGCCCGGAGCCACCGTGTTCACGCGGATGTTATCGGGGGCGAGCGCACGGGAGAGGGTCTTGGCCAGAGCCGCGACCCCGGTCCGCATCACGCTAGAAAGTAACAGGTGAGGCTTCGGCTCCTTCACCACGGACGACGTGAGGAACACGATGTCGCCGCCGCCTTGTGATCGCATCACGGGCACGGCCAGCCGGGCCAGCCGCACCGCGCTCAGCAGCAGCAGCTCGAAGGCCTCCTGCCACGTCTCGTCGGGGTGCGACTCCAGCCCCCCGTATGGGACATGGCCGCTGTTCACCACGAGAATGTCCAGCCGCTCCAGTGCCTGGAGGGTCCGCCGGAAGAGGCGGTCGATGTCGTCTGCATGCCGCAGGTCGGCGGCGACCCCCACTACGGCTTTCCCGCTCCGTTCCGCAATGGCCGCCCGGGCCGCCTCAACCCGGTCCTCGCGGCGACCGCAGACGGCGACGGCGCACCCGGCCTCGGCCAGCCGCAGCGCGCAGGCAAAGCCGAGCCCGTCGGTGGACGCTGTGACCAGGGCGACCTTGCCCTCCAGGGCAGGCTCGGTGGCGCGCCGGTCCATCCTCACCCGTCCTCCCCAACTGCGGCTCTAACATCCTCCACGCCCACCAGGTCGTCGCGCACGGCCGACAGGAAGCGGTCGGCCTGTGCACGCCATGCCGCGTGGCACAGACCATAGGCGTGGCAGAGGAACAGGACCGTCTGCGGCCGTCCCTCGCGCTCGGCGCGGCGACGGATCTCGTGATACACGCGCGCGAGGTCGGCCTCTGTGTTCACCTCGTTGAAAAGGTAGTGGCCGGCGTACCCTCCGGGCCATCCGTCCCATCCGATGGGGACCGTCAGGACCCGGCTAGGCTCGCGGGGCGGCGCCGTCCTGTAATCCCGCGCGTCGAGCCACTGAGCCGTCGTGGGGCCTCCGAGCCAGTCCACGTCCCGCTCGGGGTTGACGATGCCGGGGGCAGCCGACAGGTCCACGTCGATCCCATTCGCCTCGAGGACGGGGATGAGGTGGGTCGAGAAGGCGCAGTAGCCGCTCCGGAAGGCGCGCACGGTCAGGCCCGCCTCCCGCAGCTTCGCCGAGCCCTCCGCGAGCACGCGGGCCACGTGCACCCGGTCGTGGAACCAGGTACGGCCTCCGGGCCGGTCCTCGTGCGCGTGCAGGGCGATGTCACAGCCGCCGGCGCTGGCCATGTGCCAGAGGGCCAGGAACGGTTCGGTCAGGAACGTCAAGCGGAAGAACGGGCTCGTGTGGACGTTCACGACACCGCGGCCTCCGGTGATCTCCAGAAAGGCCTCAAGCGCCCGTTTGGTCTCGACCAGCCGATCCGACAGCACGCCCGGACCCGCCACGTCGTCTGCCGCTACGCGACCCGAGACCACGGCGTTGTAGCCGGGCGGGTCGGTGTCCAGGACGGGGAGCAGTCGGACCTCTCGGCGGCTCATCCGGCCGACCCTGACGACGTCCCGCCCGACGAGACCCCTCCGCGTACGTCGTCCGCCCTGACGAGGAAGACGAGCTTCAGCGCGCGCTCGTCCACGTCCACCGCGAGGCCCGGGCCCCGCGGGACGATGACGGCGCCGCCAGCGACCTGGATGCCCGAGAAGGGCTGCATCGCGACGCGTTGGTGCCCGTGCACCTCGAAGAAGGCGGCCCGGGAGGCTGCAGCGCACTGGACCGCCGCTGCCGTCGCCACCATGCCCTCGTCCATCTGCCCGACCATGTAAGGGATCTCGGCGGCCTCGGCGATCGCCATCATGCGGCGGACGGGCACGAACCCTCCCGCCTTCACCAGCTTGAAGTGCAGCATGTCGACCGCCTGCTCCCGGACCAGCGCCAGCACCTCCCGGGGCCCGAGGACGGACTCGTCGGCCATGACCGGGATGTCGGTATGTTCGCGCACGTACCGCAGCCCCCGGATATCCCACGCAGGGACCGGCTGCTCGATCCACCCCAGCCCATACCGCTCCCACCGCCGCAGGCGGCGTACGGCCTCCTTGGCCTCCAGCGCCCCGTTAGCGTCGACCGCGACCGCGACTTCCGGGCCGTCTGCTGCGTCGACGGCTTCCCGGACCGCCGCCAGCCGGGCCTCGTCGACCGCGGTCGGCCCGCCGACGCGCACTTTGATCGTGCGGTACCCTTCGCGGACCGCCCGGCGAGCCTGGTCTGCCGCAGCCTCGACCGTGCCGAAAGGCACGCTGACGTCGGTGGGCAGCCGGTCGTGCACCTGGCCCCCGAGCAGCTCCGCCACGGAGATGCCCCGCGCGCGGGCCAGGAGGTCGTGGAGGGCGATGTCGAGGAGGGCCTTGGCCGCCGTGTTGCCGACGACTGCATCCTCGAGAGCGGCCCGGAGCCGGGCCAGGTCCTCCACAGGGCGGCCCAGGAGCAACGGCGCCAGATGGGCGGCGACGGCGACCACCCTGTCCGGGACGTCGCCAGTCACGTAGCCGCAGTTGCCCCGCACCTCTCCGTACCCGGTGAGCCCGGCATCTGTGCGGACCGCCGCGACGACCTCCTCCAGAGCGGTAACCAGTCCTGAGGACGCATGCTCGAAGGGCTCCGCCAGGGGGAGGTCGACGCGATAGATCGCTACCTCAGTGATACGCAACCCGAGTCCTTCCAGAGCTGTGCGGCCCCTAGTGGCCTGTGCCTCCCAGGTACTTGTAGATACCGACAGTGCGGTCGGCGACGATAAACGCGCCGATGCCGACGAGCGCCAGAACGAACGCCAGCGCCGGGAGCGTGGGGCTCATGCCTCCGACGTGCATCCGATGGAACATCTCCACGGGAAGGGTCTTTCTACCGACGGCGGCCAGGAAGAGGGCCATTGTGACGTTCGTGAAGGACGCCATGAAGGCGAAGATGAAGGCCGCGTAGGCACCGGTCTTCATCTGCGGCAGGATGATGCGCGTCAGGACCTGCACGCGGCTGGCCCCCAGGATCTCAGCGCTCCACTCGAGCCGACGGTCGATCGCCCCGATGGTGGCGAGGAGAGCGCGGAACGCAAACGGCAGGCTGATCATGACGTGGGCCATGAGCAGCCCGACGGCCGTCTCGGCGAGACCGACGGATTCGTAAAAGACCAGCAACCCCAAGACGAGGATGATCTGCGGGACCATCTTCGGCCCCATGAAGAAGGTCTCGATGACGTCCTTGCCACGAAAGCCGTTCCGCTCCACCGCGAACGCCGCCAGGAAGGCTACCGCGACGGAGACGGCGGACGAAGTGAGCGCCAGCATGACGCTGCGGCCGAGCGCGTCCATGAGGATCTTGTCGGCGAAGGCTGCGTGGAACCACTTGAGGGTGAACCCGACGGGGGGAAAGGTGACGTAGCCAGTGGTCGTGACGGCGACGGGCACGGTCACGGCGATGGGCAGGAAGAAGACCGCGGTCATCAGGTAGGCATACAGACGCAGCAGCGTCCGTCCCATCAGACCACCTGCCACTTCCCCCGCGCGGTGAGGCGGTTCGTGACCGCTGTGACCGTGTAGGTCACGCCCAGCACCAGCACGAGCAGGACCACAGCCAGCGCTGACGCGAACGGCCAGTTGATGACGTCGGTCGTGTAGGTGAAGATCGCCAGCGGCAGCAGTCTGAGCGTGCCCCCGGTGATCAGGGCCGGTACCAGGTAGGACGAAATGCTCAGGGAGAACACCAGGACCGCGCTGCTGACGATGGCCGGCATCGTCAGGGGGATCATGATCTTCCGGAAGATCTGGGCGGTCGAAGCGCCGAGCACGCGGGCGGCGTTGACCTTGTCCTGCCCCACGTTCTGGATGCTGCTGGCCAGGATCAGGATGGCGTACGGTGCCTCCAGGAAAACCATGGCCGCGACCAGCCCCTCGAGGGTGTTCAGCAGCCGGAGAGGCCCGTCCACCAAGCCGAGGGCGTGCAACATCCTCTGCGTGACGCCGAACGGCAAAAACATGATGAACCAGCCGAGCGTGCCGACGACCACGGTGACAAAGATGGGCAAGAGGCACGCCGCCGAGATCAGGGTCCGCTCCCACCCGCGGATGGTTGTGAGATAGTACGCCAGCGGGTACCCCACCAGGAGGGCAGCTAGGGTGGTGGCGAGACCGACCTGAAGGGACGTCACGACCATCGTGATGTAAAACGAATCGGAGAAGATGCGCCTGTAGTTCGCGAGGGTCAGCTGCGCGGTGAAGATCTGCACGGGGTCGTGTCTCAGGACACTCATGCGCACAAGTTCGAGCATGGGCACGAGGAAGAAGACGCCGAGGATCGCCAGACCGGGCAAGAGCGGGATGAGTCCGCGCAACGGGCGCAGGACCCTCTGCCCCCTCCAGCGTGAGACGGCCTCACTCTTCGTCCAGGACGCTAAAGGCGCCGGCTCCGCACTCCGCAAAGACCTTGTCTCCTTCGCGCACCGCTATCCCCATCTCACTGGCGGGCTCGACGATTAGGACCTCGACCGGACCTAGGTCCACGTAGTAGGACACGTTGCTCCCCTTGTAGACCACATCCTTGACCCTTCCGGAAAAGGAGTTATCGGCACCGGTGGGCTGGAGCTGTAGCTTGAGGAGCTCGGGTCGAAGGGCCAGCGTCAGGCGTCTCCCGCGGGGTCCGCGGCCGTCCGGGCTCAGTTGGACTCGCCACCGCAGCCCGCTTGCCGTGACGACCGCGATCCGCCCATCGATGCGGTCCACTTCCCCCTCGAAGACGTTGGCGTCCCCCAGGAACGTGCAGACGAAACGCGATCGAGGATCGCGGTACAGCTCGTGCGGAGGGCCCATGCGGACGATGCGGCCCTGGTGCATCACCGCGATCCGGTCGGACATTACCAGCGCCTCCTCTTGGTTGTGCGTGACGAAGATCGTGGTGATGCCGAGCTGCTCATGGAGTCGCTTGAGCTCGACTTGCATGTCTTTCCGGAGCCGCGCGTCCAGGTTGCTCAAGGGTTCGTCGAGCAGGAGGATGTCCGGGTCGACGGCCAGCGCCCGGGCCAGCGCCACACGCTGCTGCATCCCTCCGGAGAGCTGTGAAGGGTACTTCTCCTCGATCCCGGGAAGGCGGACCAACGCCAGCATCTCGCCGACCTTCCTCCGGATCTCGTGCAGGGGGCGGCCCTGAATCCGCAGGCCGAAGGCCACGTTCTCGAAGACTGACATGTGGGGGAAGAGGGCCCAGGTCTGGAAGACCATGCCGAGGCCGCGTCGGCGCGGCTCCACGTCGTTGGCCGGACGTCCCCGGATGGCGACGATCCCCCGGTCCGGGCGGAGAAACCCGGCGATCAGGTTGAGCGTCGTGCTCTTGCCGCACCCCGAAGGCCCCAGGAGTGTGACGAACTCCCGGGGTCTGATCGACAGGTTGAGGTCGGTCAGGACCGCCTGGCGCCCGAACGCCTTGTGGATGCCCGTGAGCTCGACGATCGCGTCCATGCCGGAACCGAGGGGCTCCGCGCGTGGGCGGAGCCCCTCGGTGACCTCCTACCTGCGGACCTCCCGCTGCCAGCGCTCGATCCACCCTTCCCGCGCCTGCATGATGGTAGCCCAGTCGAGGTGGACAAGCTTCCCCAGCGGCCGCAAAGGGAGGTCAATTTTCTCCTGGGCGGAGAGCCTGGCGTATCCTGTGCGCGTCGTCGGCGTCTGCCCCCCGTTACGCGCCCGCAGAACCTGGAACTCGGGGCTGAAGTAGAGGTTGACGTACTCGTGAGCCACATCTGGGTAGGGGGCGTTGGCGACAATAGACATGCCTCCGCCGACCACCGGGGAACCCTCCTGCGGCGCCACCCACTCCACGGGGAACCCCTGGCCCTTCAAGGCCGGGCCCATGTTTGAACCCGTGGTCCCCAGCCAGACCTCTCCGAGCTGTATGAGCTTGGCCAGTTCAGACGACCAGGTATGAATGGTGTGCAGGCGTGGCAAGAGGCTCTTGATCCTGGCAAAGCCCGGCTCAATGTTCGCCTCACTCCCTCCCTCGAGCTTGGCCAACATGACGAGTGCCGCTAGGCCCCACGTGCTCTCGGGAGCCGTGATGCTGATGCGCCCGCGCAAATCGTCACGCCAGAGGTCGTTCCAGGACGTGGGCGGCCGCAGGCCGCGCCGGGCGAACTCATCCCGGTTGTAGATGAGCCCCACGCCGATGAGGCTCGTCGCGACCACTTTAACGTCCCCCCCGACTTTGATCACCGCCCAGTCGTACGCGGCCCTGAGGTTAGGAGCCTTCGCCAGGTCGATGGGCGCGCAGAGTCCCATCACACACGCCTGCAGCCCCACCGGCTGATCCCAGCCCGCCACGCTAACCCTGGGGCGCGCACGCTGGGCGAGGATCTTCTCAAGCATCACAGTAGACCCCAAAGGCTCGACCGCCAGCTCAATACCGAACTTCTCTTTCAATCGAGGCGCGATGTACTCAGTGATGTCCTCCCGAACCCTGGGGGAAATACCCGCATAGACCGTCATGGTGCGGCCCTCGTACTTCCGGACTGCTCCAGCCCCTGCCTGGAGTGTCCCCAAGGCGATGAAGGCCGCTACTGCGAGCACTGCCACCGGTCGATTCATACCCTCACTCATCTTGCGCAGCGGATCCATACCCTCACGCTCCTTCCCCAGGTCCGACGCCGACCACGCCGATGCCCTCCAGCACCGCCCGCAGCTCCTCGCGCTCGGCCGCTCCCAGCGCCCGCAGCGGCGGGCGGCACGCGCCCCCCGCAAGC
>JAVHLY010000034.1 GCA_031081585.1 Armatimonadota bacterium | reverse complement strand
CTAGAGCACCTGACCGGCCGCTGCTCTCTCCTGCGGCAGCGACATGCTGCCAGAACAACGCGTAAACGCACGAGGAGCGAACCAACTCACCGGCCGCCGTCAAGGGCCTGACTTGGTGAGTTACCGCTGGGCTCGCGGCAGCAGGCTCAGGTGCGCCGTGTCGTTCACCGCCACCACCACCGGCGGGCCGGCGCCGTACTCCACCACGCTGATCCCGCCGTTGTCCAGGACGAGCCGGCCCAGGTGGTCGTAGTCCATGCCCAGCGCCTCCCCCAGCACGACCCGCAGCACCACCTCGTGGGAGACGAGCGCCACCGTGGCCCCCGGGTGGGCGGCCACCACGCGCCGCACCGCCCCCAGCGCCCGGGTGCGCACGTCGAAGAGGCGCTCCCCGTCCGGCATCACCACCCGTCCGGGCAGCCGCTGCCAGAGGGCGTACCGTTCGCTGTCGCGCGCGGCCACCTCGGCCCAGGTGAGCCCCTGCCAGCGCCCGTGGTCGATCTCCACCAGCTCGGGGAGGGTGACGACCGGAAGGCCGTGCGGGCGGGCCACCGCCTCGGCCGTCTCCCGGGCGCGCCGCAGCGGGCTGCTGTAGACGGCGACCAGCGGCAGGGCGGCCAGGCGCCGGCCCAGCGCGGCCGCCTGCGCCTCGCCGAGCGGCGTGAGCGCCACGTCGGCCTGCCCCTGCACGCGCCCGTCCACGTTCCAGCGGCTCTGCCCGTGGCGGATCAGCAGGAGGCGGGTGGGGGGAGCCGGGGCGGGCGTCGGGTCGCTCATCGGCGCGTGGGGCATCGGCCGCGGTCACCCGCACGGAGGGGTGCGGCCATCACGGCGGCAGCGCCACCAGGCGGGCGTCGAAGATCCCGGGGATGGTGAGGAGTTCGGCCAGCAGGTCCGGCGGCACGGGGTCGTCCAGGCCCAGCACCATGATGGCCCGGCCCCGCGGCCGGTCGCGCCCCACCTGCATGGAGGCGATGTTCACGTCGGCGTTGCCGAGCATCGTCCCCACCTTGCCGATCATCCCCGGACGGTCGTCGTTGTGGCAGACCAGCAGGTAGCCGCGGGGCAGGAGGTCGACCCAGTACTCGTCCACCCGCACGACGTGCGGCTCCCCGCGGATGACCGTGCCCGCGACGGCGCGGCGCTGGTCTTCCGCCGCCACCTCCACGCCCAGCAGCGCCGGCCAGGGGTCGCGCTCGTCGGGGCGGCGCTCCTCGACGATCTCCAGCCCCCACCGTCGGGCCACCAGCGGGGCGTTGGCCAGGTTCACCCGCTCCTCGGTGATGGGCCCCAGCAGACCGCGCAGCACCGCGGCCTGGAGCGGGGCGGTGGGCAGCTCGGCCAGCTCCCCGCCGTAGACCAGGCGGACGCGTCCCAGCCGCCCGCCGTGCACGCCGCCCAGGAACCGGCCGAGGCGGTCGGCCAGGTCGGCGAAGGGCGCCAGCGCCGCCGCCGCCTCCGGCGGGACAATCGGCGCGTTCACCGCGTGCTCGGCCAGCCCTCCCTGCAGCACCGCCACCACCTGGCGGGCCACGTCCACCGCCACCGCCGCCTGCGCCTCCGCCGTGGAGGCGCCCAGGTGCGGGGTCAGGACCACGCGCGGGTGGGCGGTCAGGCGCGGGTTGCGCGGCGGCTCCTGGGTGAAGACGTCGAGCGCGGCGCCGGCCAGGTGGCCGCGGTCGAGCGCGTCCAGCAGCGCCTCCTCGTCCACCAGCCCGCCGCGGGCGGCGTTGATGAGCCGGGCCCCGGGCTTCATCCGGGCGATGGCCTCGCGCCCGAGCATCCCGCGCGTCGCCTCGGTGAGGGGGACGTGCAGCGTCACCACGTCGCTGCGCGCCAGCAGCTCGTCGAGCGGCACCAGGGGCACCCCCAGGCGTGCCGCCACTTCCGCCGGGAGGTAGGGGTCGTGGGCGATGACGTGCATGGCCAGCCCGCGGGCCCGGCGGGCCACCTCCTGGCCGATCTGCCCCAGGCCGACGATGCCGAGGACCTTGTCGCGCACCTCCACGCCGACGAAGCGGCTGCGCTCCCACCGGCCCGCCCGCACCGAGGCGTCGGCCTGCGGGATGTGGCGCACCAGGGCCAGCAGGAGTGCCAGCGTGTGCTCCGCGGCGGCCACGGTGCTGGCGCGGGGGGCGTTCACCACGACCACCGCCCGCCGCGTGGCCGCGTCCAGGTCGATGTTGTCGACCCCCACCCCGGCGCGGCCAATCACCTGCAGACGGGGCGCGGCCTCGATGACGGCCGCGGTCACCGGCGTCTCGCTGCGGACGATCAACGCGTCGCAGGCCCGCACGGCGTCCAGGAGGGCGTCGGGCGAGAGGTCGGTGCGCAGGTCCACGTCGGCGACCTGGCGCAGCAGCGCCAGGCCCGCCGGGTCGATCGGCTCGGTGACGAGGACGCGGGGGCGGTCCCCGGACGGGGTCGTCGAGGGGGGCTGGCCGGGCGAAGCCGTCGGCGCCGGTCCCCCGGAGGCAGTCATCGGCGGGAGCCCTGCAGGCGCGGCCACCGGCGGGCGCCGCTCGGGCGCAGCCATCAGCGCACGGCGGGGACGTGGGGCGCCAGGACGGCGCGCAGGCCATCGAGCACCGGGGTGATGTCGCCCTCGCTGACCGCGCCCAGGTGGCCGATGCGCAGGATCCGCCCCGCCAGCTGGCCGGGCCCGCCGGCCAGCACCACGCCGTGGTCGGTGCGCAACCGCTGCAGGACGGCCTTGGCGTCCGCCCCGTCGGGGAGCCAGAAGGCCGTGACGGTGTCCGAGGCGGTGCGCTCGTCGTGCGGGACCAGGCGCAGGCCCAGCCGTTGCACTCCCTCGCGGGTGGAGCGCCCCACGCGCCGGTGGCGCGCCCACACCGCCTCGACCCCTTCCGCCCGCAGCCGGCGCAGCCCCTCGCGCAGGGCGAAGCACACCGAGAGGGCCGGCGTCCAGGGGGTGCTCCCCTCCTGCGCGGCGTCGCGGGCGCGGCGCAGGTCGAAGTAGAAGCGCGGCATGCGGGCCCGCGCCTGCGCCTCCCACGCCGCGGGGGAGACCGCCACGATGGCTAGCCCTGGCGGGGCCAGCCACCCCTTCTGGGATCCGGAGACGACCACGTCCAGCCCCCAGGCGTCGGTGCGCAGCTCCAGACAGGCCGCCGAGCTGATGGCGTCTACCAGCAGCAGGCGCCCCTCCTCCTTCACCACCGCGGCCAGCGCGGCCAGGTCGTTGGTCACCCCGGTGCTGGTCTCGTTGTGCGTGACCAGCACCGCCCGGATGGCCGGATCGGCGCGCAAGGCCTGCCGGACGCGGTCGGGGTCGGCCGCCGCACCCCAGGGGAAGGCCAGCGGCATCACCTCGGCCCCGTAGGCCTGGGCGATGGCGGCGAAGCGCTCGCCGAAGTAGCCGACCGACACGGCCAGCACCCGGTCGCCCGGCGAGAGCGTGTTCACCACCGCGGCCTCCAGGCCGCCGGTGCCCGAGGCGGTGAGCAGGATCACGTCGTGCCGGGTGGCCAGCACCTCCTGCAGCCCGGCCGTCACCTCGGCCAGCAGCGCGCGGAACTCCGGGCCGCGGTGGTTGATCATCTGCCCGGACGCCGCATGGCGGACCTCGGGCGGCAGCGGGGTCGGGCCGGGGATGCGTAGGTGGACGGGACGCTCGTCGCTCACAGGTTCCCCTCCGCTGGCGGCGGTCGATGCGGGTCCTGGAGCTGTGTCGTCCGCACCGGACCGCCCTGGTTGGAAGCACAGGTTGGAGGCCGGGCGCCCGGAGTCCTGCCTGCCGAAGCAGGAAGGCCCGAACGCACGGCGCATTCCTCCAATTATGGTTCGTCCTCTGGTCGATGCTGGCAAGCCCGAGCGTGGTGCACCCGGCGTGGAGGTGGGCGTCGGCCTCCTGGGGTTCGGTGCGGTGGGCGCACAGGTCTACCGCCTCCTCGAGGAAGGGGCGGAGCGCATCGCCCGGCGCACCGGGTGGCGTCCCACCGTCAGGCGTATCGCCGTCCTGGACCCCGCGCGGCCGCGCCCGCACCCCCTCCCGGCCCACCTGCTCGCCCCCGACGCCGCTGCCGTAGTCGGTGACCCGCAGGTGGAGGTGGTGGTGGAGGTGATGGGCGGGCTGGAGCCGGCGCGCACGCTGGTCCTGGAGGCGCTGCGCCGGGGCAAGGCGGTGGTGACCGCCAACAAGCGCCTGCTGGCCACCCACGGGGCGGAGGTCTTCGCGGCCGCCGCGGCGACGCAGGCGCCGCTGGCCTTCGAGGGGGCGGTGGGCGGGGCCATCCCCATCGTGAAGCCGCTGCGCGAGACCCTGGCCGCCGACCGGGTGCGCGTCGTCGAGGGTATCCTCAACGGCACCACCAACTTCGTCCTGACCCGCATGACCCGGGACGGGTGGTCGTTCGCCGACGCCCTGGCCGAGGCGCAGCGACGCGGGTTTGCCGAAGCGGACGCCAGCGAGGACGTCGGCGGGCACGACGCCGCCGCCAAGCTGGCCATCCTGGCCTCGCTGGCCTTCGACGCCGCCCTGACCGACGCCGACGTCTTCCGCGAGGGGATCCAGGAAGTGGCCCCGCGCGACATCGCCTACGCACGCGAGCTGGGCTACGTGGTCAAGCTGCTGGCCGTAGGCCGGGACCTCGGCGAGGCGGTGGACGTGCGCGTCCACCCGGCCCTCATCCCCCAGACCCACCCGCTGGCCACGGTCGAGGAAGAGCGCAACGCCATTCTGGTGGTGGGCGAGCGCGCCGGTCCCCTGGTCCTGAGCGGCCCGGGAGCCGGGGGCGCGGCCACGGCGGCTGTGGTGGTGGGCGACATCCTGGACGCGGCCGGGCGGCGCCGGCGCGGGTCGGGGGAGGCGGAGCCAGCGCTGCGTCCGGCAGGGGCTCCGGCCCGGCGGCCGGTGTGGCCGGTGGAGGACCTGGTGATCCCCTACTACTTCGGCCTGCAGGTGACCGACCGCCCCGGGGTCTTCGCCCGGGTGGCCGCGGTCTTCGGCGAGGAGGAGGTGAGCATCGCCTCCATCGTCCAGAAGAGCCGCGGGGCGGTGGCCGATGTCGTCCTCCTCACCCACGAGGCGCGGGAGGCGGCGGTGCGCCGGGTGGTGGCCCGGCTGCGCGCCATGGACGTGGTGAAGAGCGTGGACAGCGTCATCCGGGTGGTGGAGTGAACGCGCTGGGCTCCAATCTCGCAGGGGAAAATCCGAACGTTTCGCCGTCGCGCCCTTGACAGATCCGCGCTGACGGTG
The DNA here is from genome assembly GCA_031081585.1 of Armatimonadota bacterium. Taxonomy (NCBI): domain Bacteria; kingdom Bacillati; phylum Armatimonadota; species Armatimonadota bacterium. The sequence goes on along the minus strand of JAVHLY010000034.1, from coordinate 22,830 downwards.
TAGCAATCTGCGAAAGCGCGCGCTTCGGCGCGCCCCGACATACCCGTTGCACCGCGTCGGCAGCCCGAGGAGGTCCCACGTCAGGACCTGGACGCTGGGACGGCCTCGGGCTTCGCCTTTGTGGGGAGGTGAGAGCGCTGCTGCGCGAGCACGACGCCTGCGGCGTGGGGTTCGTGGCCCGCCTGGACGGCCCGCGGCACGAGGTCCTCGGCGCGGCGCTGCGAGCGGTGGCCCGGATGAGCCACCGCGGCGCGGTCTCCGCCGACGGGAAGTCGGGGGACGGCGCCGGTGTCCTCACCCAGCTCCCCTACCGCCTCCTGCGCCGTGACCTGCGGCTGGAGGGGATCCCGGACCAGGACCTCGCCGTGGGCATGCTCTTCCTCCCGCCCCGGGGCACCGACGCGGCCCGGGCCGCCGTGGAGGCCGCCGCCAGCGCGGAGGGCCTGGCGGTCCTGGGGTGGCGGGCCGTGCCGGTGGAGCCGGAGGCGCTGGGCGAGCATGCCCGGGCGACGCAGCCGGTGATCGAGCAGGTGGTGCTGGGCCGCGGGACCCACGGCGACGCCGCCTTCGCCCGCGCCCTCTACCTCTGCCGCCGCGGCATCGAGCGGCGCTGGCGGGAGGCCGGGGTGGATGGCTACGTCGTCTCCCTCTCCCACCGCACGCTCGTCTACAAGGGGCTCTTCGTCTCGCCGCAGCTCCCGCGCTTCTACCCCGACCTGACCGACCCGTGCTACGAGACCGCGCTGGCGGTCTTCCACCAGCGCTACAGCACCAACACCTTCCCCTCCTGGCGGCTGGCGCAGCCCTTCCGCTACCTGGCGCACAACGGCGAGATCAACACGCTGCAGGGCAACGTGCTGTGGACCCGCGCCCGCGAGGCCACGCTGCGCACCGCGCCGCCGTGGCGGGAGCGCTGGGCCGACCTGGTGCCGCTGCTCACCGACGGCGCCAGCGACAGCGCCCACCTGGACGGCGTGCTCGAGCTGCTCGTCCTCTCGGGCCTGGGGCTGCTGCGCGCGCTGGCCATGCTCGTCCCGCAGGCCTGGGAGCTGGTGGAGGACCTCGACCCCCACCTGCGCGCCTTCTACGCCTACCACGCCTGCCTGACCGAGCCCTGGGACGGGCCGGCGGCGCTGGCGGTCTCGGACGGCGCGCTCGTGGCCGGCGCGCTCGACCGCAACGGCCTGCGCCCGGCGCGCTACACGGTGACCGCGGACGGCCTGGTGGTGCTGGCCTCGGAGGCCGGCGTCCTGGAGGTGGAGCCGGAGCGGGTCCTCGAGAAGGGCCGCCTCGGGCCCGGCCAGGTGCTGGCGGTGGACACGGCGCGCGGCCGGGTCCTGCACGATGACGCGGTGAAGGGGGCGCTGGCGCGCGAGCACCCCTACCTCCGCTGGATCGCCCCGCTGGGCCGGCTGCCCGAGCCGAGGGCCTGCGGCCCCGCTCCCGCGCCGTCCCAGCGGCTGCGGCGCCTGCAGCGGCTCTTCGGCTACACGGTGGAGGACGTCGAGTGGGTCCTGCGCCCTATGGCCACCGAGGGGAAGGACCCGGTCTTCTCCATGGGGGACGACACGCCGCCGGCTGTTCTGGCCCAGCGGCCGCGCCTGCTGTACGCCTACTTCCGCCAGCGCTTCGCCCAGGTGACCAACCCGCCCATCGACCCGCTGCGCGAGCGCTCCGTGATGGCGCTGGCGACCCTGCTCGGCCCGCGCGGCGGGTGGCTGGGAGACGGGCCGCGCGAGGGCCTCATGGCCCTCGACTCGCCGCTCCTGGAGCCGGCGCAGCTGGCCTGGCTGCGGCGGGAAGCTCCCTGCGGCGTGGCCAGCCTGGAGGCCTGCTTCCGCCCGGCCGCGCAGCCGCTGGGGGCCGCCCTCGACGACCTGTGTGCGGCGGCGGTGCGGGCGGTGACCGCCGGGGCCGGGATCCTGGTGGTGAGCGACGCCGCCGTGGACGCGGAACGCGTCCCCATCCCCATGCTGCTGGCGGTCGCTGCGGTGCACCACCGCCTGGTGGACGCGGGGCTGCGCATGCGCACCAGCCTGGTGGCGGAGACGGGCGAGGCGCGGGACATCCACCAGATCGCCGCGCTGCTGGGGTACGGGACGCAGGCGGTCTGCCCGTACCTGGCCTTCGCCACGGTGGCGTCGGTGCCCGACGGCGCGGCCGCATACCGGCGTGCCGTGGAGGCCGGGCTGCTGAAGATCATGGCCAAGATGGGGATCAGCACCATGCTCGGCTACCAGGGGGCCCAGGTCTTCGAGGCGGTGGGGGTCGACCCGGCGCTGGTGGAGCGCTACTTCCCCGGCACCCCGGCGCGGCTCGGGGGGCTGGGACTCGACGACCTGGCGGCGGAGACCGTCGCGCGCCACGCGCAGGCCTTCGCCCCCGGCGGCGAGGCGCTGGAGGACGTGGGCCTCGTCCGGTTCCGCCGCACCGGCGAGTACCACGCCTTCAACCCCTACGTGGTGAAGCGCCTCCACCAGGCCGCGCGCACCGGCGACCGCGCGGCGTTTGCGGCCTTCTCCCGCCTGGTGGACGGTCGGCCGCCCGCGGCCCTGCGCGACCTGCTGGCCTTCGTCGAGCGGCCGCCGGTGCCGCTGGAGGAGGTGGAGCCGGCGGAGGCCATCGTGCGCCGCTTCGTCACCGCGGCCATGTCCCACGGGGCGCTCTCGCGCGAGGCGCACGAGGCCATCGCCATCGCCGCCAACCGCATCGGCGCCCGCTGCAACAGCGGGGAAGGGGGCGAGGACCCGGCGCGCTACCGCCCCCGACCGGACGGGGAGAGCGCCAACAGCACGGTCAAGCAGATCGCCTCGGCCCGCTTCGGCGTGACGCCGGCCTATGTCATGTCGGCAGCGGAGCTGGAGATCAAGATGGCCCAGGGGAGCAAGCCTGGCGAGGGGGGCCAGCTCCCCGGCCACAAGGTCTCCGCCGAGATCGCGGCGATCCGGCGGGCGCAGCCGGGGATCACGCTCATCTCCCCACCGCCGCACCATGACATCTACAGCATCGAGGACCTGGCGCAGCTGATCTACGACCTGAAGCGCCTCCACCCGGAGGCGCGCGTGGCGGTGAAGCTCGTCGCCGAGGCCGGCGTGGGCACGGTGGCCGCCGGGGTGGCCAAGGGGTTCGCCGACACGGTACACATCAGCGGGCACGACGGCGGCACCGGGGCCTCGCCGCTCGACTCCATCAAGCACGCCGGGGTGCCGTGGGAGCTGGGCCTGGCCGAGACGCAACGGCTGCTGGTGGAGAACGGCCTGCGCGGCCGGGTGCGGCTGCGCGTGGACGGCGGGCTCAAGACCGGGCGCGACGTGGTCATCGCGGCGTTGCTGGGGGCGGACGAGTTCGCCTTCGGCTCGTCGGTAGTGGTGGCGCTGGGGTGCGTGATGACGCGGGAGTGCCACCTGAACACCTGCCCGGTGGGCGTGGCCACGCAGCGCGAGGACCTGCGCCGCAAGTTCACCGGCACGCCGGAGCGCGTGGCGGCCTACCTGCTGGGCGTGGCCGAGGAGGTGCGCGGCCACCTGGCCGCGCTCGGCGCCCGCACCCTGGACGAGGTCATCGGGCGCGTGGAGTGGCTGCGCCCGGCGCCTCGGGACCACCCGCGGGCGGCGCGGGTGGACCTGCGCGAGCTCCTCACCCCGCCGGCGGCACCGGGCCCGCGCCGGTGCGTCCAGCCGCGCAATGTGCGCGCCGAGCCTGCGGGCCTGGACGACCGCCTCCTCGCCCGGGTCTGGCCGCGGGTGCAGCGCGGCGAGACGGTGCGCGCCGCCTACCCCATCGCCAACACCGACCGCACGGTGGGCGCGCGGCTGGCCGGCCGCATCGCCTGGGAGCTGGGCGAGCACGCGCTGCCCGAGGGGCAGGTGCGGCTCACCTTCCGCGGCAGCGCTGGGCAGAGCTTCGGCGCCTTCTGTGTGGGCGGGCTGCAGCTGGTGCTGGAGGGCGAGGCCAACGACTACGTCGGCAAGGGGATGTGCGGCGGGGAGATTGTCCTGCGCCCGCCGCGCCGGCTGCGGGGGGCGAGCCACACCCACGTCATCGCCGGCAACACCGTGCTCTACGGGGCCACCGGCGGCCGGCTCTTCGCCGCCGGACGGGCCGGGGAGCGCTTCGCCGTGCGCAACAGCGGCGCCGTGGCGGTGGTGGAGGGCGTGGGGGACCACGGCTGCGAGTACATGACCGGCGGGCTGGTGGTGGTGCTGGGGCGCGTGGGGCGCAACTTCGGCGCCGGCATGACCGGCGGGTGGGCGGTGGTGCTGGACGAGACGGGCACCCTCGCCCGGCACTGCCACCCGGACGTGGTCGTGGCCGAGCCGGCCGTCGATGACCTGCGGGCGGTGCGCTGGCTGCTCTACCTGCACCGGGTGCGCACCGGGAGCACACGGGCCGCGGCTCTCCTGGCGGGCTGGCCGCGCTGGTGCCGGATCCTGCGGGTGGTGCGGCCGCGCGGGGTGGCCGCGGCGCGGTCGGCCGGGACCTCCATGGCCGCGCCGGCGCCGCTGTTGGAGGGACAGGTGGCTGCACCCTGATGCCCCCGGCGCGTTGGCGCCGGGGCATGGCAACCAGGCCGCCACACGGCTGAAGTCTGGCCGGGCGGGGCCGGACCAGCAGCCCGGCGAGCCTGCCGGTGGCGAAGCCCGCAAGAGGTGCAGGAGGACGGGGCCGTGACGCCTCGCCAGATGGGGCGGCACGGCCTTTGCATACCCGACCGAAGGCGGCCGCCCGGAGGAGGGGGGACGATGGCAAGGACGTGGCAGTGGACAGTGGCCGCCGCGCTGGCGGTGACGGTGGTGCTGCTGCTGGCCGGCGGCGTGCTGGCGGCCGACCCGGCGGGAACGGCCACGATCAAGCGGGACCCGCAGGCGGCGGTGAACTTCACCTGGACGCTGGTGGCCGCCTTCCTGGTCTTCTTCATGCAGGCGGGCTTCGCGCTGCTCGGCGCCGGCCTCATCCGGTCCAAGAACACGGTGAACTACCTGACGAAGAGCTACATGGACTTTTGCATGGCTGCGCTCTCCTTCTGGGCCTTCGGCTTCGCCCTCATGTTCGGCGGCTCCAAGCTGGCCCCCGGCCTCGACCTGGGGAACCGCCTGGTCGGCCTCTCCGGGTTCTTCCTCACCGGACAGGGGTACGACGTGACGACGGCGATGCTGTGGTTCTTCCAGATGGTCTTCGCCGCCACGGCGGCCACCATCGTGGCCGGGGCCGTGGCCGAGCGGATGCGCATCACCGCCTACCTGGCGTACAGCTTCCTGATCGGTGCGCTGATCTACCCGGTCTACGGCCACTGGGTCTGGAGCGGCGGGTGGCTGGCTGCGCTGCCGTGGGGGGCCGGGGCGAAGGACTTCGCCGGCTCCGGGGTCGTGCACGCCGTGGGCGGGCTGGTGGCGCTGGCCGGCGCGGCCATGGTGGGCCCGCGCACCGGCAAGTTCAACCCGGACGGGACCCCCAACGTCATCCCCGGCCACAACACCGTCTACGTGGTGCTGGGCGCCTTCATCCTCTTCTTCGGCTGGTTCGGCTTCAACCCCGGCAGCACGCTGATGGCCACCGAGTTGCGCATCGCCGTGATCGCCGTGAACACCCTGCTGGCCGGGGCTGCCGGGGCGGTGGCAGCGCTGTACGCCGGGCTGGTGCGCACGGGCAAGGCCGACATCGTCCTGGCCTGCAACGGGTCGCTGGCCGGGCTGGTCGGCATCACCGCGGGCTGCGCCTACGTCGCCCCCTGGGCGGCGGTGGTGATCGGGGCGGTGGCCCCCTTCGTGATGATGGCCACCTCGAGCATCGTGGAGCGGCGGCTGCACGTGGACGATCCCGTGGGCGCGGTGGGCGTGCACGCGGGCGGCGGGCTGTGGGGGCTGCTGGCCGTCGGGCTCTTCGCCGACGGGACCTACGGGGGCGTGCGCGGGCTGATCACGGGCGCCTGGGGGCAGCTCGCGGCGCAGCTGATCAGCATGGTGGCCGTGACGGCCTGGGCGCTCGGCACTGGCTTCCTCATGTTCTGGCTCCTGCGGGTCACGATGGGCCTGCGCGCCTCGCGCGAGGAGGAGCTGGCGGGGCTGGACGTGCCGGAGCACGGGATCGAGGCCTACCCCGAAGCGCCGCCGGCCAGGCCGGCCGTGGGATGGGGCTCGGCGGCTGCGGTGGGCGGGACGTAGGCCGCACCACGCAAGCGCCTGGGGGCGTCCGGCCGCAGTGACAGAGGAGGTGTCGCGCATGGGAATGGAAGCCTGGCTGGCGGCGGTCACGTTCGGGATCCTGGCGGCGATGTGGGTCGTGCTGCCGCGCCGCCTGGTGGGGCGCGCGCCGGCCGCCCGGGCATCGGGGGTCGGCGAGGGGCTCGCCGCACCCGACGCCCTCCGCCTCCTCCTGCCGGACGGTACGGTCATCCCGGTGGAGCGGGCCGATGGGGGGTTCACGGTGCGGATCCCGGGCGGACCGCGGCTGTACGCGCCCACGCTGACCGGGGTGCGCGAGCGGGTCCGCGCCTACTACCTGGGGCTGGGGGTCCTGCCGGCAGACGGGGACGTCCTCCTGGCCTCCTGACGCACTGGCGGGAGGGCTCGCCTCGGTGGCGACCGAACTCAGCCGGGGGAGGTGAGGTGCGTGCGCAGGAGCTGGATGGTCGGTTGTGCGGTCCTGCTGGGGGTCGCACTGGCGGCTCCCGTGGCAGCCCAGGCGCGGTTGAAGGTGGGGTACCTCTACGTCGGCCCCATCGGCGACTACGGTTGGACCCACGCCCACGACCGGGCCCGGAAGATCGTGGACCGGACGCTGGGCACGGAGAGCCTCTACGTCGAGTCGGTCCCCGAAGCCCAGACCGAGGTCTTCATCGACAAGCTGGTCCAGCAGGGGGCCCGGGTGATCTTCACCACCAGCTTCGGCTTCATGGACGGGACGCTGGCCGCGGCCCGCCGGTACCCCAACGTGCTCTTCGCCCACGCCACGGGGTTCAAGCGCGCCCCCAACGTGGCCACCTACATGGCCGAGCTCTACCAGGCCTACTGCCTGAACGGCTACGCCGCCGGCGCGCTCACCCGCACCGGCACCATCGCCTACGTGGCCGCCATCCCCATCCCCGAGGTGAAGCGGCACGTGAACGCCTACGCCCTCTGCGCCGCGGCCGTGAACCCGCGCGTGAAGGTGGCCGTGCGCTGGACCTTCGAGTGGTTCCACCCCGCCAAGGCCAAGGAGGCCACCGAGGCGCTGATGGCCGAGGGCGCCGACGTCTTCAACCAGACCGAGGATTCCCCCACGGTGACCCAGGTGGCGGCCAAGCGCGACCGCCTCAGCTTCTCTCACACCTCTCCCTTCCTGCGTTACGCGCCGCGCCACGTCGTCTCCGGGCAGCTCAAGCACTGGGAGGTCATCTACACGGACTTCCTGCGCAAGGTCCTGGCCGGGAAGTACCGCTCCGACAACCTGCAGGACGTCGACTACTGGTGGCGCCTGGCCGAGGGGGCCGTGGAGGTGGGGGCCGACTTCGGCATGCCCATCAACCCGGTCTTCCGCCCACGGCTGGAGGCGGTGCGGGTGAGGACAGCCGACCTGGGGACGGTGAACGCCTACGACCTGATCCTGCGCCGGCTGCGCCAGATGTCCACCCTGCGCGACGGCCAGCCGGCCTTCGAGCCCTTCACCGGGCCGATCCGCGACCGCCGGGGCGTGCTGCGAGCCGCGCCGGGGAAGCGCCTGACCCCGGAGGAGCTCCTGACGATGCAGTGGGCCGCTCCCAACGTGGTCGGCCCTTGGCCGGACGAGCCGTGAACGCCATGCGGACCGGCGCCGTGCGGACCGACGCCGTGCGGACCGACCCTGTGCGGGCCGGGCTGGAGGCGACCGCCCCCGCCACACCCGGCGACGGGATGGCGGGGGTGACGGTCCTCCCCGAGCTCGACGATCCCGTCGAGCCGGTCCTCTTCGACCGCTGGTACGTGGTGGCGACGCTGGAGGAGGTCCGGCGGCAGCGACAGCGCGCGCGGCTGTTCGGCCGCAACCTGGTCGTCTGGGCGGCGGGGGACCAGGTGCAGGTGTGGCAGGACGTCTGCGTCCACATGGGCTTCCCCCTCTCCGCCCTCTCGCCCAACACCCGGGGGCGGCGCGACCAGGAGGAGGCCTACCGGCGCGGCGTCCTGAAGTGCGGCTACCACGGTTACGAGTACGGCCCGGACGGCCGCGTCGTGCGCATCCCCCAGCACCCCACCCAGAAGATCCCGCCGCACTTCTGCGCCCGGAAGACGTACCCCGTGCAGGTGCGCTACGGGCTGGTCTTCACCTGCCTGGGCACCCCGCGCTACGAGATCCCGCCCTTCCCCGAGTGGGACGACCCCGCCTGGCGCAAGATCTTCTGCGGCCCCTACGACGTGAACGCCGGGGCCAGCCGCTTCTGGGCCAACTTCGCCGACGTCGCCCACTTCCCGTGGGTCCACGGGGACGAGCTGGGCGACCCCGCCCACGCCACCGTGGAGCCCTACCGGCTGCGCAAGACCGCCACCGGGGTGGTGGCCGAGAACATCCGCATCTACCAGCCCGACCCCGACGGCAGCGGCCAGGGGGCGGTGGTGACCTACACCTACGAGGCGCTGGGGCCGACGGAGATCCGCTTCCACAAGGTAGCCCGCCACTGCTACGGGATCATCATGTTCATCACGCCGGTGGAGCGCGAGCGCTGCCGCGGCTACATGATCAACTTCCTGAACTACGACGACGGGCGGTCCGATGAGGACTTCCGGCGCTTCGAGGACCGCATCGTGGCCGAGGACCGGGTGATCATCGAGGCGCAGCGGCCGGCGCTCATCCCGGCCGACCTGCGCCGGGAGCCGCAGCGCCCCGCCGACGCCCTGGCCGCCTGGTACCGCAACTACCTGATCGAGCAGGGCATGCACTATCTGATCGAGTGATCGAACCCCGCCGGAGAGGCTGCACCCCAGCCTCCCGGCGGCGCGGCGTTCCGGCTCCGTTGCCACGGTGCTGACAACGACATATCTTCGTTGCGACGGTCCGGCCGGGAGCCGTGCGTCAGGCGTCACGGTCCGACCCGCACGGGCGGGCCTTTCCCCTGGCGCCTGGCGGGCCACGTCCGGGCCGTCCGTGAGCCACAGAAGGACGGCTCTGCCCTGCGGGAGCTGCACCGGGGCAATCTGACCTGGCCGGAGGAGGACCTGCGGCAGGCACTTCAGGCCTTCCGGCACGTCCATGCATCCCTCCCCTGACCGAGTGTGCGCGAGGTGATCCGCTCCCTCACGCGGATGGCGCTGCGCCGCCTGACCTCAGGAGGGTGGCCCCGTAGCCGTCCGGTTTCAGACGGCGCACCATGCCCTGTGGGGAGTGCGGCACACGGTGGGATCGAGCACCCGAACACCAGACCAGGAGGACGGCAGGGTGTCCCAGGGCAAGTACGGGTCTGACCTGATCGTCGACCTGATGCGCGCGTACGACATCGAGTACGCCGCCCTCAACCCCGGCGCCACCTTCCGGGGGTTGCACGACTCCATCGTGAACTACGGCGGCAACCAGCGGCCGCAGCTCATCCTCTGCACCCACGAGGAGATCGCCGTAGCCGTGGCCCAGGGATACGCCAAGGCGGCCGGGCGTCCCATGGCCGCCATCGTGCACGATGTCGTGGGGTTGCTCCACGCCACCATGGCCATCTACACCGCCTGGCTGGACCGGACACCGGTGCTCGTGCTCGGCGGAACCGGGCCCATGCCGGTGGAGGCGCGGCGGCCCTGGATCGACTGGATCCACACGGCCCTGGTGCAGGGCAACGCGGTGCGCGACTACGTGAAGTGGGACGACCAGCCGGCCAGCCTCCAGGGCTTCGTGGAGTCGTTCATCCGCGGCTACCGCATCGCCACCACCGAACCCCAGGGCCCCGTCTACCTGTGCTTCGACGCCGGGCTGCAGGAAGCCCCGCTCACGGAGGCGATCGCCATCCCGGACGTGCGCCGCTACGCCCCGCCGGCCCGCCCCCAGGCCGACCCCGCGGCGCTGGAGACGCTGACCCAGTGGCTGGTCGAGGCGGAGCACCCGGTGGTGCTCGCCGACTACGTCGGGCGCACCCCGCAGGCGGTCCGCGCGCTGGTGGGCCTGGCCGAGACGCTGGCCCTCCCGGTCGTGGACCTGGGCAGCCGCTTCAACTTCCCCAACACCCACCCGCTCGACCTCACCGGGGCCGAGGAGGAGCTGCTGCCCGAGGCGGACCTGGTGCTGGCCCTGGACACCTTCGACCTGCAGAAGGCCCTCTCCACCACCGACCGCACTTGGCGGCGGGCCCGCCCGCTGCTCCGCCCGCAGGCGCGGGTGGCGCACATCTCGCTGGCCGATGCCATGGTCCGCAGCTGGATCCAGGAGCAGGGACGGCTGGAGGCGGTCGACCTGGCCGTCATGGCGGACACGGCGCTGGCCCTGCCCGCGCTGACGGAGCGGTGCGCCCGGGCGGTGGCCGGGGACCCGGCCCTGCGCGCCCGGGTGGAGGAGCGGCGGGAGGCCCTGGCCCGTCGGCACCGGGCGCTGCGCGACGGGTGGCGCGAGGCTGCCGAGCGCCGGCGCGGGGAACGGCCCATCGCGCTGGCCCACCTCGCCCTCGAGCTGTGGGACGTGGTGCGCGACGAGGACTGGGTGCTGGTGAACCGCAGCCTGCGCGGGTGGACCCGCCGGTTGTGGACGTGGGCGCTGAACGGCGAGGACGTCCCCTACGTGGGCGCGCACAGGGGCGGGGGCGTCGGCTCCGGCGCCGGACACGCCATCGGTGCCGCCCTGGCCCTGGGGCGGCGGCGTCTGTGCATCGACATCCAACCGGACGGCGACCTGCTCTACACGCCCAGCGCGCTGTGGACGGCCGCGCACCACCGCATCCCGCTGCTCGTCGTCATGTTCAACAACCGCTCCTACTACAATGACGAGGAGCACCAGCGGCTGGTGGCCCAGGCGCGCGGTCGGGCGGTGGAGCGGGCGCACATCGGCCAGGCCATGGTCGATCCCCCCGTGGACTTCGCCGGATTGGCCCGGGCCTTCGGCCTGGAGGCGTGGGGACCGGTGGAGGCGCCCGAGGGGCTGCGGCCGACGCTGGAGCGCGCGGTGCGCTACGTCCTCCGCGAGCGCCGTCCCGCCCTGGTGGACGTGGTCATGCAGAGCCGCTAGCGTGGCTGCAGCGCACGCCCCCGGCGGCGCCGGCTCACCGCGCTCCGGCCGGCGGGAGCCGGTCGACGTAGCGGCCGCTGGTGTGCAGCCCGACGTAGTTCTCGGCCAGGTAGCGGCGCGCCGCCTCGCTGCGCAGCAGGGCCCGCAGGTGCGCCCGCTGCAGGCGGTCCTCGAACGGGTCCTCCAGGCGGTGGAGGAGGTTCGTCATCCACCACGAGAAGTGCTCCGCCTGCCACACATGCTGCAGGCAGGCGGCCGTGTAGCCCTGCAGGCCCTGGTCGTCCCCGCGCCGGTAGTAGGCGATGAGGGCATCGGCCAGGACCACCACGTCGCACACCGCCAGGTTCAGGCCCTTCGCCCCGGTGGGCGGGACGACGTGGGCGGCGTCCCCCGCCAGGAAGAGCCGGCCGTACTGCATCGGCTCCACCACCAGGCTGTGCAGGACGGCCAGGGTGCGCTCCCGCACCGGTCCCGGTCGGATCGTGGCCACGCTGTCGAGGCGCAGGGCGAGCTCCGCCCAGATGCGGTCGTCCGGCCAGTCATCCAGCGACTCCTCGGCGCGGACTTGGAGGTAGTTCCGCGACAGCGTGGGTGAGCGCATGCTGAAGAGCGCGAACCCGCGCGGGTGGTGGACGTAGATCAGCTCGTGGGAGGCGGGCGGGGTCTCGGCCAGGATGCCGAGCCAGGCGGAGGGGTAGGCGCGCTGGTAGACGGTACGCGCCGCGGCAGGCACCGCCTCCCGGGCCAGGCTGTGCGACCCGTCGCACCCGGCCACGAAGTCGCACGCCAGCCGCTCCACGGTGCCGTCGGGCCTCCGGTAGACGATGGTCGGGCCCTCCTCGATCCCCTCGATGGCCACGGCCTCCGCCTCGAACCGGACGTCGCCGCCGGCCGCCAGCCGGGCGCGGATCAGATCCTTCACCACCTCCTGCTGGCCGTAGACGATGATGGTGTGGCCGCCGGTGAGAGCGGGGAAGTCCAGGTGGTGCAGGCGCCCCTCGACGGCCAGGTTCACCCCGTTGTGGACCAGCCCCTGGCGCATCATCCGGTCGCCCACACCGGCCCGCAGGAGGATCTGCCGCGTCCCGTCCTCGAGCACGCCCGCGCGGATGCGCTGCTCCACGTAGGCGCGGCTGCGCGACTCGAGCACGACGGACCGCACCCCGGCCCGGTCGAGGAGATGGGAGAGGAGCAGCCCGGCCGGCCCGGCGCCGACGATCCCGACCTGTGTCCTATCCATCCGGCGAAGGTGTTCCGTCGGGCCGCCGGCATCCCCTCCCGGGGCTGAGGGGGACTCCGACCTGGGGAGGACTCCGGCCCGAGAGGAGGCGGCGGAGAGCGGGCCGTAGACCTCCTGCTCTTCGTGTGGCTGCTGCACCCGCCGCTGGCGCCGGGGACGCTCTGACAGGAGGTGAGGCGATGCGTGGCAGGCACGGGCAGGGCAGTGCGGCAGGGAGTGACGAAGCCGCCCACGCCATCCGCCGGCGCGTGGCACTGGCCTCACAGGTGCTGGGCCTGGCCGACCACGGCGACCTGGTCTGGGGGCATGTCTCGCTGCGCGACCCGGAGGGGCGCGGGGTGTGGATGAAGGCCTCGGGGTGGGCCTTTGAGGAGGTGACGCCAGCGCGCGTGCTCCTCGTCGGCTGGGACGGCGAGGTGCTCGCGGGCGAGGGGCGGCGCCACGCCGAGTACCCCATTCACACCGAGCTGATGCGGGCGCGCCCGGACGTCCACGCCGTGGTGCACACCCACGCCCCGCACGCCGTGGCCTTCGCTGCGCTGGCGCAGCCGCTGCGGCCGATCTCGCACGAGGGGACGCTCTTCGTCCCCCCGGACGTGGCCCGCTTCACGCTCACCGGCGACCTCATCCTCACCCGCGAGCTGGGGCAGGCGCTGGCGGCGGCGGTGGGGCCGCGCAACGCGGCGCTCATGGTGCACCACGGCATCGTCACGGTGGGGGTGGACGAGGCCACCGCGGTGCTCACCGCCATCCTGCTGGAGCGGGCCTGTCAGAAGCAGCTGCTGGCCATGAGCGCGGGGCCGCTGCGCACCTGGTCGAGCCCGGAGGAGGCGCTGGCCAAGCGGGCGCACTGCTACAAGCCGGAGATGCTGCAGAGCGCCTGGGCCTACCTGGTGCGCCGCCTCTCGCCGGGCGCGGCGGGCCGCCGCCAAGGAGGCCGCAGCGGCGGTACAGAACCTCTCCCGTGATGGACTCCCGCTTCGACGAGGGGATGCGCGTGCGCACGGAGGTCCTCGGCGCCGAGCACGTCGCCCGGGCCCAGGCGGCGCAGACGCCCTTCGACGCCGACTTCCAGCGCTTCATCACCGAGTACGCCTGGGGGGCGCTGTGGGCCCGCCCCCACCTCGACCGCCGCACGCGCAGCCTGGTGACCATCGCCATCCTGGCGGCGCTGGGGCGGGAGGAGCTGGCGCTGCACTTCCGGGCCAGCCGCAACCTGGGCGTCGACCCCGCGGAGGTCGCCGAGGTGCTGCTGCACGTGGCCGTCTACGCCGGCGTGCCGGCGGCGAACCACGCCTTCGCCGTGGGCAGGCGCGAGCTGGGCTTCAGTGAAGGTGCGGCGCCAGGCGGAACCGCACCGGGCGGAACCGCACCGGGCGGCGCCGCGTCGGGCGGGGGCGCGTCGGGCGGAGTCGAGCCGGGGACAGCGCCAGGCGGGACGACCGGACCACCGAGGAGGGATCAGCGGTGACGACCGTCACGGGCCGCGGACGCCACGCCACCTTTCCCCCCTACCTGTACGAGGCCTACCGGGCGACGGTGCGCCGGGCGCCGCTGGGCCCGTTGCTGCCGGGGCCGCGGACGCTCTCCGAAGTGACCGGCCCCGGTCCCGCCGTGAGCGCGCTCACCGCGGAGGACAGCGACCTGACGCGCAACGCCGGCACGGGGGGGGAGGCCATCGGGGAGCGCATCATCGTCACCGGCCGGGTGCTGGACGACGAAGGCAACCCGGTCCCGCACACCCTGGTGGAGATCTGGCAGGCCAACGCCGCCGGGCGCTACCGCCACCGCCGGGACCAGCACCACGCTCCGCTCGACCCGAACTTCCTGGGGTTCGGCCGCTGCCTCACCGACGCGCAGGGGGTGTACCGCTTCGTCACCGTCCGCCCGGGCGCCTATCCCTGGGACAACCACGAGAACGCCTGGCGGCCGGCGCACATCCACTTCTCACTGCTGGGGCCCACCTGGGCCTCCCGCCTGGTGACGCAGATGTTCTTCCCCGGCGACCCCCTCCTGGAGCAGGACCCCATCTTCAACGCGGTCCCCACCGACGATGCCCGGGAGCGGCTCATCGCCCGCTACGCCCACGACGTCACCGAGCCGGCGTGGGCGCTGGGCTTCCGCTTCGACATCGTGCTGCGCGGGCCCGAGGCCACCCCCTTCGAGCCGCCCGAGGCCGGCGCCCCCTGGCGGTGATGCGCCCGCTCCCCACCCCCTCCCAGACGGTGGGCCCCTTCTTCCACGGGGGCCTGCTGCGAGAAGGGCTGAACGTGCTCGTGCGGCCGCAGACCGTGGGCGAGCGCATCCGCATCGAGGGGGTGGTCACCGACGGCGACGGCCGTCCGGTCTCCGACGCGATGGTGGAGCTCTGGCAGGCCAACGCCCACGGCCGCTACCACCACCCGGCCGACCGGCGGCCCCTGCCGCTCGACCCCACCTTCACCGGCTTCGGCCGGTGCGGGACGGACGACGCGGGGCGCTACTGGTTCGAGACCATCCGGCCCGGCCCGGTGCCCGCGGACGGCCAGGGGATGCAGGCGCCGCACATGAACGTCGCCGTCTTCGCCCGCGGCCTGCTCGACCACCTGACCACCCGCCTCTACTTCGAGGACGACCCGGCCATCCACCACGACCCGGTGCTGCAGCGGGTGCCCGCGGCACGGCGGCGCACCCTGCTGGCGCGGCGCCTCCCCGCGGAGGGCCGGCCGGTCTACCGCTTCGACATCGTGCTGCAGGGACCGGACGAGACGGTCTTCTTCGAGTTCTAGCGTCCGATGGCGCGGCGCGGGGGCCGCTTCCTCTCGCTCCAAGACACCATCGCCGAGTTCGTGCACGACGGCGATGTGGTGGCGCTGGAGGGGTTCACCCACCTCATCCCCTTCGCCGCCGGGCACGAGGTCATCCGCCAGGGGCGGCGGGACCTCACGCTCGTCCGCATGACCCCCGACGTGCTCTACGACCAGCTCATCGGCATGGGGTGCGCCCGCCGCCTGATCTTCTCCTGGGGCGGCAACCCGGGCGTGGGCTCGCTGCACCGGCTGCGCGACGCGGTGGAGCACGGCTGGCCGCAGCCGCTGGAGCTGGAGGAGCACACCCACGCCGGCATGGCCCACGCCTACGCTGCCGGCGCCAGCGGGCTCCCCTGCGCCATCCTGCGCGGCTACCTGGGCACCGATCTCGCCCGGGTGAACCCCAACGTGCGCTGGATCACCTGCCCCTTCACCGGGGAGCGGCTGGCCGCGGTGCCGGCCCTGCGCCCCGACGTCACGATCATCCACGCCCAGCGGGCCGACCGGCAGGGGAACGTGCTGCTCGAGGGGATCGTGGGCGTGCAGAAGGAGGCAGTGCTGGCGGCACGGCGGGCGGTGGTCACCGTGGAGGAGGTGGTGGACGACCTGCGGTCGGGCGGCCCCAACGCCGTGGTCCTGCCCGCCTGGACGATTGACGCGGTGGTGGTGGCGCCGGGCGGGGCCCGCCCCTCCTACGCCCACGGCTACTACGGGCGCGACAACGCCTTCTACACCGCCTGGGACGGGATCGCGCGCGACCGCGAGACCTTCCTGGCCTGGATGCGCGAGCACGTCCTGCACGCGTCGTCGGCGTCGGTCGGGCGGTAGGGGCGGGCACGGAGGATCGGGGCATGGAATACACGCCGACGGAGATGATGACGGTGGCCGCCGCGCGGGCCCTGCGCAACGACGACGTCTGCTTCGTCGGCATCGGCCTGCCCTCGGCGGCGTGCAACCTGGCCCGGCTGACCCACGCCCCGGACATCGTCCTGATCTATGAGTCGGGGACCATCGGCGCCCGCCCCCACGTCCTGCCGCTCTCCATCGGCGACCCCGAGCTGTGCGAGACCGCGGTGGCTACCGTCTCCGTCCCGGAGATGTTCGCCTACTGGCTGCAGGGGGGCCGCATCACCGTCGGGTTCCTGGCCGCCGCGCAGATCGACCGCTTCGCCAACATCAACACCACGGTCATCGGCGACTACCGGGCTCCGCGGGTGCGCCTGCCCGGCGCTGGGGGCGCCACCGAGATCGCCAGCCACTGCGCCGAGGTCTTCGTCATCGTCTCGCACACCCCGCGCGCCTTCGTCCCGCGCGTCGACTTCGTCACCTCCTTCGGCCACGGGACCGGCGGCGACCACCGGGCGCGGCTGGGGCTGCACACCGCCGGGCCCACGCTCGTCGTCACCGACCTGTGCCTGCTGCGCCCGCATCCGGAGACGCGCGAGCTCGTGGTCGTCTCCCTCCACCCGGGGGTGATGCGGGAGACGGTGGCCGAGCGCACGGGCTGGCCGGTGCGCTTCGCCGACCGCCTGGAGGAGACCCCGCCGCCGACGGCGGAGGAGCTCGCCGTCCTGCGGGACCTGGTGCGCCGCTCGCCGGGTGCCGCCCGCGCCGCCTCGTGAGGCGCAGGAGGTCTGCACCCCGGTGAGCCTGCTGGCCGACACCCTCTTCAGCACCCCGGCCATGGCCGCGGTCTTCGCCCCCCGCGCCTTCGTGCAGCGCCTGCTCGACTTCGAAGCGGCGTTGGCGCGCGCCGAGGCCGCGGCCGGCCTGATCCCGGAAGCGGCCGCCGAGGCCATCGCCAGCGCCTGCCGCGCCGACCGGGTCGACCTGGAGGCGCTGGCACACGACGGCGCGGCCGCGGCCACCCCCGTGGTCCCGCTCCTGCGCGCGCTGGAGGCGCAGCTGCCGCCCGAGGCCCGCGCCGTCCTGCACTGGGGCGCCACCAGCCAGGACGCCGTGGACACCGCCGCGGTGCTGCAGGTGCGGGAGGGGCTCGACCTGCTGGAATTCGGCCTGCGGGCCGTGGGGGAGCGGTGCGCCGCGCTGGCCGGGCAGCACCGCCGGACCGTCATGCCGGGCCGGACCCTGCTGCAGCACGCCGTGCCGGTCACCTTCGGGCTGAAGGCCGCGCGCTGGCTGGCCCTCGTGGTGCGGCAGGTGCAGCGGTTGCGCGAGGTGCGCCCGCGCGTCCTCGTGCTCCAGTTCGGCGGGGCCGCCGGGACGCTGGCGGCGCTGGGTGAGGCCGGGCTGCGGGTGGCCGAGCGGCTGGCGCAGGAGCTGCGGCTGGGCCTCCCCGACCTCCCCTGGCACGCCGAGCGCGACCGCATCGGCGAGGTGGCGGCGTGGCTGGCCCTTACCGCCGCCGGGATGGGCAAGGTGGCCACCGACCTGGTGCTGCTCAGCCAGACCGAAGTGGGGGAAGCGGCGACCGCCGGTGGTGAGGCGGGGCGCTCCTCGGCGATGCCCCAGAAGCGCAACCCCGTCGAGGCGGTGGCGGCCCTGGCGTGCGCGCGCCTGGCCGTGGGCGACGCCGCCACGGTGCTGGCCGCGGGCGTCGGCGAGCACGAGCGCGCGGCGGGCGCCTGGCAGGCGGAGTGGGAGGCCCTGCCGGCGCTCTTCCGCCACACCGCCGGGGCGGTGGAGTGGGTGCACCGGGCGCTCGGGGGGCTGCAGGTGGACGCGGAGCGGATGCGGGCCAATCTGGCGCTGGCCGGCGGGACGATCATGGCCGAAGCGCTGGTCACCGCCCTGCAGCCGCACCTGGGGCGGGAAGCCGCCCGGCGGGTGGTGGAGCGCCTGGTGGCCTGGACCGGTGAGGGCGGCGACCTGCGCCAGGTGGCCGCAGCCGACCCCGACGTGAGGGCCCTGCTCCCGGCCGGCCGCCTCGAACGCGTCCTCGACCCGCTAGCCTCCCTGGGCAGCACGGAGCTCTTCATCGACCGCGCCCTAGCAGCCTGGCAGGCCCTGGGCCCATGACTGTCGCGCGCATGACTGTCCCCCGGAGCGCGCTCCCGCGGAGCCTGCCCTCATGACCGTCGCCGACCTCCTCGCCGCGCTGCGGTCGCTGCAGGTGGTCGACCTGGAGCACCCCCGGCGCTTCGGGGACCCCGTCTTCCCGCCCCACCGCCCGGGAATGGTCTTCACCCTGCACCGCCGCCACGAGCCCGGGCTCGGGGAGCGCCGCACCAGCGCCGCCGGGATGCTCTACGCGGCGGAGCACGCCGGTACCCACATCGACGCCTTCGTCCACCAGGCCTGGGACCTGACGCTCCACGGCGGGGTGCGCGTCACGCCCGAGGTACAGACGCCGCAGGGCTTCACCCGCCTGGGCGCAGACACCATCCCGCCCATCGTGGCCCGCGGCGTGCTGGTCGACCTGGCGGCGCAGCGCGGCGGACCTCTGCCGCTGCGCACGCTGGTGGGCGCGGCCGAGGTGGCTGCGGCCGCGGCGGCGCAGGGGGTGCGGATCGGTGCCGGGGACGTGGTCCTGGTGCGCACCGGCAACGACACGCGCTGGGCCGACCCGGAGCGCTACCTGGAGGGACCGGGGATGGGCGCGGACGTCTCCGCCTGGCTCGCCGACCAGGAGGTCCTCGCCGTCGGCGCCGACAACGTGGCCTGGGATCTGCCCGGCCACGTGGACGAGGCGGTGGGCAGCTCACTGCCGGGCCACGTGGTGCTGCTGGTGCAGCGGGGCGTGTACATCATCGAGAACCTCAACCTGGCGCCGCTCGCGGCCTGCGGCGCGCGGGAGTTCCTCTTCCTCTGCCTGCCGCTGAAAGTCTGGGGCGGGACGGCGAGTCCGGTGCGTCCCGTCGCCCTGGTCCTGCAACCACCCCAGGCGTGAGCGTGTGGCCGCGGGTGACCTCCCTCGCGTGGCGACCGTGACCGCGTCCCCGTGGCAGGTGTGACGGCGTCCCAAGTGGGAGGCGTACCCGCCTCCCGTCCCCTCCTCGAGGTGGTGGACCTCTGGAAGGCCTTCGGCGGCCTCGTCGCCGTCCGCGGCGTGACCTTTCAGGTGGCGCCCGGCGAGATCCTGGGGCTGCTCGGCCCCAACGGGTCGGGGAAGACCACCGTCTTCAACCTGATCGCCGGCGCGCTCCAGCCCTGGCGGGGCCGGGTGCTCCTCGACGGGCAGGAGATCACCGGGCTGCGCGCCAGCGCGCGCACGCGGCTCGGCATTGGGCGTACCTTCCAGCTCGTGCGCGCCTTCGGGCACCTCAGCGCCCTGGAGAACGTCCTGGTGGCGCGCCTCTACGGCGCCGACCGGCCGGCCACGCTCCCTGCGGCGGCGCAGGAGGCGCGGGAGCTGCTGGCGCTGGTGGGCCTGCGCGACCGCGCCGACCAGCCGGCCGGGCTGCTCAACCTGGGGCAACGGAAGCGGCTGGAGCTGGCGCGGGCCCTTGCCGGGCGGCCCCGCCTGCTCCTACTCGACGAGCCCCTGGCCGGCCTCAACCCCACGGAGGTGCAGGAGGCCCTGACGTTGCTGCGGCGCCTGCGGCGGGAGGGGATGACGATCCTCATCGTCGAGCACAACCTGCTGGCGGTGCGCTCCCTGTGCGACCGGGCCGTGGTGCTGAACTCGGGCGAGGTCATCGCCGCGGGACATCCCCAGGCCGTGCTGGAGGACCCCCAGGTGGTCGAGGTCTACCTGGGGCGGCGGGACCAGCTGAGGCAGCGAGGCCCGGCGTGACCATCCTCCTGCAGAACCTCATGTTCGGTCTGCTCATCGGCGGGCTGTACGGCCTGGCGGCAGTCGGCCTCTCGCTGGTCTTCGGCGTGTTGCGCGTGCTGAACGTCGCCCACGGCGACCTGATCATGCTCGGCGGGTACGCCACCTTCTGGCTCTTCGCCTGGTGGGGGATCGACCCGTTCCTGGCCGCCGTGGTGAGCGCGCTCCTCCTCTTCGGCGTGGGCGTGGTGCTCTACCAGGGCGCCTTCCGCCCCCTGGCCGCCTTCCACGAGGAGGCGCGGGTCAAGACCTCCATCCTGGTCGGGTTCGGCCTGGCGCTGGCGCTGCACAGCGCCGCCATCCTGGCCTGGGAGGCGGACGAGCGCGCGGTGACCGCCTACGCCGGCCAGGTCCTGCCGGTGGGTCCGGTGGTCGTCCCGCTGGCCCGCCTGGGAGGGTTCGTCGCGGCGGTGGTGACGCTGGGCGGGCTGCACCTCTTCCTCACCCGCACCCGCACGGGACGGGCCATCCGCGCCACCGCGGAGGACCGCGAGGCGGCGATGCTGATGGGGGTGCCGGTGGGGCGCATCTTCGTGGTGGCCTTCGGGCTGGGCAGTGCCCTCGCCGGCGTGGCCGGCAGCCTGGTCACCCTGGCCGACGCCATCAGCCCGGCCATCGGGTTGTTCTGGACGCTCAAGGCCCTCATCGTCGTCGTGCTGGGCGGGATGGGGCACATCCTGGGGACTTTCGTGGCCGGGCTCTTCCTGGGCGTGGCCGAGGCCCTGAGCGGCTTCCTCGCCGGGAACGTCTACCGCGAGGTGGTGGGCCTCGTCCTCTTCCTGCTGGTGCTCACGCTGCGCCCCGAGGGGCTCTTCGCCCGCCGGTGAGCTCCGCTCCCTCCCGCGCGTCCGTCCTGGCCGTCCTGGCGCTCCTCGCCGCGCTGGCCGCCCTGCCCCTCGTGGCCCCGCCGGCCGTGCAGACCTGGAGCTTCCTCGTCCTCCTCTACGGGGCGCTGGCGCAGTCGTGGAACCTGGTGGGCGGGTTCGCCGGCCAGGTGAACCTGGGGCACGCCGCCTTCTTTGGGCTGGGAGCGCTGGTCACGCGCTTCCTCTGGCTGGCCGGGCACCCGCTGCCCGCCGCCCTGGCCGCGGGGATCGCCACCGCCGCTGCCGCCGCGCTGCTGGTGGGGCCGCCGTCCCTGCGGTTGCGCGGCCCCTACTTCGCCATCGGCACGCTGGCCGTGGCCGAGATCCTGCGCATCACCACCGCCAGCCTCCTCCCCGAGGTCTCGCCTCTGCCGGCGGTGGCGCTCGCCACCTATGCGGTCCGTCCCCGCTACCTGCTGGCGCTCGCCCTGGTGGTCGCGGTGGCGGGGGCGGCCCGGTGGCTCAGCCGGTCCCGCTTCGGCTATGCGCTCGCGGCGGTGCGCGAGGACGAGGAGGTGGCGGAGGCGGTGGGCGTGGACGCCTTCCGCGCCAAGCTGGCGGCGCTCGTGCTCAGCAGTGCGGGCGCCGGCGCCGCCGGGGGGCTCTTCGGCTACTACCACCTCAGCTTCTACCCGCAGTTCGTCTTCAGCCCGGTGTGGACGTTCGACGCCCTGCTCATCACCTTTCTCGGTGGGGTGGGCACGGTCTGGGGGCCGCTCGTGGGGGCGGCCTTCTTCCTCCTCCTGCGCGAGGCCCTGGCCCTGCAGCTGCTCGAGCTCCACCTGCTGCTCTTCGGGGTGATCTTCGTGCTGGTCGTCCTCCTCTTCCCCGGCGGGTTCATGGAGGCGGTGGGACAGCTCCACCGCCGGCGCGGCAGGAAGGCCTGGGACACCGTCGAAAGCGCCACTACGCTGCCGCGGTGACGGCGTCCGGCCGGCCGCGCAGGGCCACCTCCGTTGTCTGCGCCGCCCGGGGGAACGCGGTGTGCGACGGGGCCCGGGGATGGGGAGGGGCGTTGAGCGGGACCCCGACGGTGGACCCTGGGAGGCGCAGCAAGGCAGCCGGGAGGTTCCCTGCCGCCCGTTCGCCGGCTGCCTTCCTCCCGACGGCCCGCCTCGTCATGACAGGGTGCACCGCACCCCGTCGGGAAGCGGCCGGCCTGTCGGTGCGGGTCGGCCTTCTCCTCCCCCTGCGCAGCGGGGTGGCCGCCTCGGCCCGTGTCGCCGCCGAGGGGGCGCAGCTGGCCGTCGACGAGGTCAACCGCGAGGGCGGTGTGCGCGGGCGGCGGGTACGCCTCGCCGTGGAGGACGACCAGAGAGTGCCGGAAGAGGCGGTCCGTCTGGTGGCGGCGCTGGTCGGGCAGGAAGCGGTCGGCATCGTCGGTCCTCTCACCGACCCGACCACCATCGCCGCCGCGGGCGCCGCCACCCGCTTCCGCATCGTCCTGATCTCCCCGGGCGCCATCGAGGTCCTGCCCTATGGGGGGCACTACGTCTTCCGGACGGCGATCTCGGCCCGGGCCCAGGGGGCCGCGGTGGCCGCCTTCGTCGCCGATCGGCTGCGCGTGCCGCGGGTCGCGGTCGTGCACGACAGCAGCGAGTACGGGACTGCGGTGGCCATGGCCTTCGAGGAGGACTGACGGCGGTGCGGCCGGCCGGCACCGACCGCGGGAGGTGCGGGACGCCGTGGCCGGGACCCGCCGGTTCCAGGGGGTGACGGGGGAGCTGGCCTTTGACCGGTGGGGGGACGTGGCGCGCCGGGTGACGGTCACGCTGGTGCGCGGCGGGGTCTTCGTCACCCGCGAGCCGTAGGGCCGGGTGGCGGGAAGGGCAGGGATGTCGCAACACCCGCGCGGAGGCGTCGCAGGACCCCCGCGGACAGAGGAGGAGAGACACGTATGCGCACCGTCATGCTGATCGTGCTCATCGGTATCGTCCTGAGTGCGGGCGCCGTCCAGGCGCAGCCCCGCACCTTCATCGCCGTCGCCACCGGCGGGACGGCCGGGGTCTACTTCCCGCTGGGCGCGGCGCTGGCCGAGATCTGGTCGAGCCGCGT
>JAVHLY010000033.1 GCA_031081585.1 Armatimonadota bacterium | reverse complement strand
GCACCGGCAGGGGTGGCACGGGGAAGTGGTGCTCCCAGGGCACGCGCAGCGCGATGCGGCTGGTCACGAGACAGGTCAGCCTCGCGCAGGCCGCCAGCAGGGCGGCCAGGTGCGGGGCGGCGGCGACGACCTGTTCGAAGTTGTCCAGGAGCAGCAGGGCGGCTCGGTCCTGGAGGTGGTCGCTCAGGGTGTCCAGCGGATCCAGACCAGGGAGGTCGCGCAGGCGCCCCTGCCGCCGACCGCCGTGCCTTGCGCATCTCCCTGCCCGCCCCATCCCGGCGAGGCTCGCCTGGCCGGGACAGGGTCCGGTGAGAGGTTTCGGGCGCGCCCTCGGGTTCTCCCCCTGGACTCCCCACAGGCCAAACCAGGTGATCCTGCGCCCCGCCTGCATCTCCCAGGCATGGGCGCATTGGCTGCAGGACTGGGAGGGCGGAGGAACCCGCTATTCCCGCCCGGTATGATGGAAGACGCGTCGGGGCGACGAGGAGGGTAACCCTGGTGAGGGAGGAGGCACGGCGCTGGCTGTCACAGGGTGATGCGGATCTTGCCCATGCCCGGGCCAGCATCCGAACGGGCTTCTACTTTGCGGCCGCCTTCGCGTGCCATCAGGCCGTGGAAAAGTGGCTGAAAGGGGCTGTCATCGAACTCCGGCGGACGCTGCCGCCCAAAACCCACAACCTGATCGAACTGGGACGGGTGCTCGAGGTGCCCGAGGAGGTCATGAGCGACCTGCGCCTGCTCAACCCGGAGTATGCCACCTCGCGTTATCCGGACGCCGCCAACGGCGTCCCGGCCGAAAACTACGACGAGCGGCGGGCCACCATGCTGCTGGATGCCGCCGGGCGGGTACAGCGATGGGTCACCTCGGTATTGACCGGGGGCGGCTCGACGTCTTCCTGAAGCGCGTCCAGGCCCGCTTCCCGCTCGAGCAGGCCATCCTGGTCGGCTCGCGTGCCCGCGGCGACGAGCTGATGGAGAGTGACTACGACCTGATCCTGATCTCCTCCGCCTTCGAGGGGCTCCCCTGGCGCGATCGCATCGCCGCCGTGCTGGACCTGTGGGACCTGGAGGTGGACCTCCAGCCGCTGTGCTACACCCCCGGGGAATACGCGAGAAAGGTCGCGGAGCTCAGTACGGTCTCCGAAGCCGCTCGAGACGGGCTGGTGCTGGCCTCTCGCTGATTCCTGTCGTCTCCGCCGGCTCCTGTCGCTGGCCGACTCCTCCCGTCGCCGGCAACCCTCGCCATCCGTCGACCGCCGTACGTCGATCGAACTCCGCCCCGGGACGAGTTCACCCATTAGCGCGAGTCCACCGATCAGCACCGAGCGAGTTGACCG
Source organism: Armatimonadota bacterium (assembly GCA_031081585.1). Classification (NCBI taxonomy): domain Bacteria; kingdom Bacillati; phylum Armatimonadota; species Armatimonadota bacterium. Next base: position 27,360 of record JAVHLY010000033.1, on the reverse strand, counting down.
ATCAGCGCCGACGGCGGGGCAACACCGGCGGGTGCGCGATCAGCGCCGGCGCAGGAACGCGGGGATGTCCAGGTCGTCGATGACCTTGATCGGCTCCTTGAGCCGGACCGGCTCCTCCGGGGGCTGCTCGCCGTTGATCTTCGCCCCGTCGAACCCCGTGGCGATGACGGTGATGCGCACCTCGCCCTCGGCCTTGTCGTCGATTACCGCGCCGAAGATGATGTTGGCCTCGGGGTCGGCGGCCTCCTTGACGATCTGGGCCGCCTCGCTCACCTCCACCAGCCCCAGGTCGAGTCCGCCGGTGACGTTGATGAGGACGCCGCGCGCCCCGTTCATCGAGGTCTCCAGCAGCGGGCTGGCGATGGCCGCCTGCGCGGCCCGGATGGCCCGGTCCTCCCCGGTGGCGACGCCGATGCCGATGAGGGCCGAGCCGGCTTCGGTCATGATGGCCCGCACGTCGGCGAAGTCCAGGTTGATCAGCCCCGGGACGGTGATCAGGTCGGCGATCCCCTGGACGCCCTGGCGCAGGATATCGTCGGCTACCCGGAAGGCCTCGACGATGGTGGCCTGGCGGTCGATGATCTGCAGCAGCCGGTCGTTGGGGATGGTGATGAGAGTGTTCACCTTCCCCTTCAGGATGCGGGCGCCCTCCTCGGCCGCGGCCATGCGACGCCGCCCCTCGAAGGAGAAGGGCTTGGTGACCACGCCGATGACGAGCGCTCCCAGGTCGCGGGCGATCTCCGCCACGATGGGCGCGCCGCCGGTCCCCGTGCCTCCGCCCATGCCGGCGGTGACGAAGACCATGTCGGCGCCCTCCAGGGTCTCGTAGAGCTCCTCCTTGCTCTCCTCGGCGGCCTGGCGGCCGACGGCCGGGTCGCCGCCGGCGCCCAGGCCCCGGGTGGTCTTGGCGCCGATGTGGATCTTCTTGTCGGCGTTGCTGAGGGCGAGCGCCTGCGCGTCGGTGTTGATGGCGATGAACTCCACCCCGCGCAGCCCCGCGTGGATCATGCGGTTGACGGCGTTGCTGCCGCCCCCGCCCACCCCGACGACTTTGATGGCGGCGAACCGCCGCAGGTCCCGGTCGAGACTCGTCATGCTCTGCCTCCGCCCCTCCTCACGTGGTGTCATGGCCTCACGTTCCCTGCAGGACCGTCCGCACCCACCCGCGCACCCGCGCCATGGCGCCGCGCGCGCCGTTGCCGTGCCGCAGCGCCCGCAGGCCGCTGCGGTCCCGCGACCCGTACAGCACCAGGCCCACCCCCGCGCTGGCCGCCGGGCTGCGCACCGCGTCCGTCACCCCGGTCACCCCCTCGGGGATGCCGGTGCGCGCCGGCAGCTCCAGCCGCTCGCTGGCGTAGGCAGCGAGCCCCTGGAGCAACGCCGTCCCCCCGGTGAGCACCACTCCCGCCGGCACCAGGTGGCCGTAGCCGCTGCGCCGCAGCTGTGCCCGCACCATCCCCATCATCTCGGCCAGCCGCGGCTCGATGATCTCGGCCAGGAAGCGCCGGGGCAGGATGCGCGGCTGGCGGTCGCCGATGTTGAAGACCTCGATCAGCTCCCCCTCGGCGGTCATCTGGGGGGTGGCCGCTCCGGCGCGCACCTTGAGCTTCTCCGCTTCCTCTAAGGGGGTGCGCAGGCCCACCGCGATGTCGCTGGTCAGGTGGTGGCCGCCCACCGGGAGGATGGCGGTGTAGGCCAGGGCCCCCCCCACGAAGACGGCCAGGCTGGTAGTCCCGCCGCCGATGTCGGCCACCACCGCGCCGAGATCCCGCTCCGCCGGGGTGAGCACCGCCTCGGCCGAGGCCAGCGGCTCCAGGACCACCTCCTCCACCTCCAGCCCCGCCTCCTGGACGCACTTCACCAGGTTGGCCAGCATGGTGGAGAGCCCGGTGACGATGACGGCCTCCACCTCCAGCCGGGCGCCGTACATCCCCACCGGGTTGCGCACGCCTTCGTGGCCGTCGACGACGAAGTCCCGCGGCAGCAGGTGGATGAGCTCGCGGTCGCTGGGAGGCAGGGCGTTCATCCGCGCCGCCTCGATCACGCGGGCGACGTCGGCGGGCTCGATCTCGTGGTCGCCGCGGGCCACGGCCACGACCCCGCGGCTGCGGGTCGAGGTGATGTGCTCGCCGGAGACGCTGACGAAAGCGGAAGGCACGCGCTGGCCGGCCATCCGCTCCGCGCGCTCGACCGCCTCCTCGATGGCGCGGACGGTGGCTTCCAGGTCGACGACGACGCCCTTGCGCAGGCCAGACGAGGGGGAGGTCCCCACCCCCACGATGTGGACCTCCCCGTCGTCATCCACCTCGCCTGCGACGGCGCAGACCTTGGTGGTGCCGATATCGAGACCGACGACCAGGCCCTTCTTCGGCACAGGTGCGACTCCAGGTGCGACGGTAGGTACGTTGGTCCGGCGGTCCGCCGGACGGGCGCGTCGACCTCAGGAGCCGCGGGCCGCTCCACCGGAAGCCCCGCGGCGTCCCCGCTTCACCGCGCTATTCCACGCCTGGTGGGCTTCTCCTCCTGTCCGCCCGGCTGCGGGCGAAAGCCGGGCTCAACTGCTCGCAGATCCCCTGCGCCTCCGCGCGCGCCCTGACCGCGGCCTCCCTGGCCTGCGCGGAGCCGACGGGCCGCCAGGCGGCCGCGAGCGCCTCGATGGTGAGGGCTTCCTCGAGCCGGTGAGCGCCACGTCGTCCATGACCCGGGTCGTCCACCTTACGTCGTGCTCAGCCACCCGCACCTGCACGCCTACGCACGGCTGAGCCCCGAGGAGGCCGCCCTGTGGGACCTCATGGACGGCTCGCGGAGCGTCCGCGACCTGATCCTGGCGCACTTCGCCCAGACCGGGACCCTGGCGCTGGGACTGGTGGCCGGATTGGTCGCCCACCTCCACTAGTCACTCGAGTCGCACAGGCGGAGGAACTCCTCCAGCGTGGGGCCGAAGCCGGTGAGAATCTCGTATTCGGGGGGCCACCGCTCGCGAAGCTCGAGGTAGCGCTGGGTCAGGAGGTCGGCGGACCGCTTCGGCGACACGCTGGCGTGCTCCTCCTGGTGGACGATCTCGCGCGTGTCCTTGTGCCGGACGACGACCCAGTCGCTCATGGGGCGCGCGCGAGCGGCACCGGCTCCGCCGACGCGGGCCCCCGCGGCACGCGCAGGCGGATCAGCTTGCCGCGGTGCCCGGGCGGCAGCGCATCAACCCACGTGCTCTTGCCCGCGCGGCGGTCGGTGTAGTCGGTCATGTCCTCCGTGCCGATCTGCAGGACGCCCCGCACCGCCTCCCAGCCCGCGGCGGCTCCCAGGGTCTCTGCCTTGGCCCGATTGAGGGGCGTCTGGCCGGGCGGCGGCCTGGTCCGGTGCAGGATTACTGCGCCGGTCCGGACCGGCGGGGGCCCAGGATGACCGTGTCCGGGACGCGCAGGTCGACGTAGGCCAGCACCAGCCCTTCCGCGCGCACACGCTGCAGCACCTCGGGGGCCACTGCCAGGCGTTCTTCCACGCCCGCCACCGGCCCCGCCCGGATCTCCACCCCGTCGAGCGTGTAGAGCACCACCTCCCGCGTGGCCGTCACCTGCAGGTGGGCGACGCGCCCCCGCAGGGGCGCCGGGAGGAGCGGGAGGACCCTGACCGCCTCGCGGGCGGCCGCCGAGGGCACGACGTGCCCGGGCGCCGCCCAGGCCAGACGCTCGCCCCGCCCGGAGACCAGCGGCAGCGCCGGGCGGGCGGGCGTGACCTCGATCACCACCGCGCCGCCATCGATTACCGCGTACCCGGCCTGGAGCGGCACGGCGGCGGCGGGCACCCGCTCGGCCACCTCGATGACGATCGCGTCCGGGGGGCGCGGCCGCACCCGGGCGGCGGCGATGCGCGGGTGGCGGGCCAGCCGCTCCTCCACCTCGCCGGCCGGGACGCGGAAGAGAGAGACCGTCCCCGGCTCGAGCCCGGAGGCCTCCACCACCTCCCCGGGAGAGAGGCTGTGCGCGCCCTCCACGATCACTGTTTCCAGGGTGAAGAGGGCCGACCCCGGCAGGCTCAGCGCGGCCAGGAGTGCGCACATGACGAGGGCGAAGCGGGCCGCGGTCAGCCAGGAGCTCACGGGGACACCACCGGCCCTCCACCCGGCACGAGTCCCGGCTCGTGCGGCCCGGGTCCGGGCGCGACCGGCGCGCCGGTCGCGCCCGGTGCGCCCGCGTCGAAGTCGCCCAGCAACTTCACCTCCAGCTCCAGCTCTCGCCCGAACCGCTCCCGCACGCGCGTGCGCACCTGCTCGACCAGCGCCAGCACGTCAGCGGCCCGGGCGGCGCCGCGGTTCACGATGTAGTTGGCGTGGATCTCGGAGACCACGGCGTCCCCCACGCTCAGCCCCTTGAGCCCCGCCGCGTCGATGAGGCGGCCGGCGTGGTCCCCCTCGGGGTTGCGGAAGATGCACCCACTACTCGGCGGCCCGATGGGCTGCGTGGCGTTGCGCTGGGCCAGCCAGGCGTCCAGGCGGGCGCGCACCTCGCGCGGGTCCGCGGGGCGCAGGCGCAGCGTCGCCTCCACCACCACGGCCGGACGCTGCTGCAGCACGGAGGTGCGGTAGGCGAACCCCAGGGCGGCCCGGGTGAGCACCTCCTCGCCCGCGGGCGTCACCACGCGCGCGGCGTCGAGCACCTCGGCCAGCTGGTGGCCGTGGGCCCCCGCGTTCATCACCACGCCCCCGCCCACCGACCCGGGGATCCCCGCCGCGAACTCCAATCCGGCCAGCCCGCGCCGCGCCGCCTCCTGCGCCAGCCGCGGCAGGCCGTAGCCCGCCTCGACGGTGACCGCCTCCCCGTCCCAGCGCACGCGGTCCACGCCCTTCCCCACCTTGACCACGACGCCGCGGATGCCCCCATCCGCGATGAGGACGTTCGAGCCCTGTCCCAGGACGACGAAGGGGACGCCCTCGCCGAAGAGGACCCGGGCGGCGGCGCGCAGCTCGTCGGCGGAGTGGGGGACGACCAGGACGTCGGCGGGGCCGCCCACGCGCAGCGTGACGTGGCGCCACAGCGGTTCGTGCAGGCGGATGTCGCGCACGTGGCGGCGCAGCGCCTCGACCACGGCCTCGAGCGCCCGCGGCTCGGGGTCCTGACCGGGTGGGTGGGCCGCGCGGGGCTGGGGGGCGCGGCGGGTCCGGCTCATGCCCCCGCCACCGGTCCGGGCTCGGGGGAGACGGCCGCGTGCCCCCGCCGCGTCGAGGACGGCGCGGCCGCCGGCCCCGCCGTCGGTCCGCCCTCCCGGGCGCGCAGCCGCGCCACGATCGCCTCGGCGGCCTGCCAGATGTCCCCCGCGCCCAGCGTGAGGACGAGGTCGCCGGGACGGGCCAGCGCCACGACCCGCTCCACCGCGTCGGCCACCGCCGGGTAGTACTCCACCGACCGGTGGGCGCGGATGGCGTCCACGATCAGCCGCGCCGTCACGCCCGGCAGCGGCGCCTCGTCCGCCGGGTAGATCTCCGTCACCACCACCTCGTCGGCGTCGGCGAAGGCCTGGGCGAACTGGGCGTGGGTGGTCAGCGTGCGCGAGTAGCGGTGGGGCTGGAAGAGGACGAGGATGCGCCGCTGCGGCCACGACTCGCGCGCCGCCCGCAGCACCGTCGCCACCTTCACCGGGTTGTGGGCGTAGTCGTCCACGACGAGCGTGCCGGCGACCTCCCCCCGGGCCTCGAAGCGCCGGGCCACGCCGGCGAACGCGCCCAGCGCCCGCGCGGCCACGGCGAAGGGGACGTCCAGCTGCAGCCCCACGGCCACGGCGGCCAGCGCATTGCTCAGGTTGTGCCGGCCGGGGAGGCGCAGCGCCAACACACCCAGCCGCCGCCGTCCGCGCCGCACCACCGCGCGCACGCGCGCGCCCTCCAGGTCCTGCACCTCGGCGATGACGTCGGCCGGTGCTGCCAGCCCGTAGGTGAGCACCGGCACCGGGGCGGCGTCGGCCAGCCCGCGCACGGTGGGGTGGTCGGCGCACAGCAGCACGAAGCCTCCGGGCCGCACCGCGCCCAGGAAGCGGCGGAAGGTCTCCACCAGGTGCCCCGGGGTGGCGTAGAAGTCGGCGTGGTCGGTCAGGTCGAGGCTGGTGACCACCGCGGCCCAGGGCGCCACGTAGAGGAGCGAGCCGTCGCTCTCGTCCACCTCGGCCACGGTCACCTCCGGCCGGCCCACCCGCACGTTCCCGCCCAGCGCCGGCACGTCCGCCCCGACGAGCGCGGTGGGGTCGAGGCCCCCCGCGTCCAGGACGGCGGTGACCATCGCCGTCGTGGTGGTCTTGCCGTGCGTCCCCACCACCGCCACCGCCCGCCCCTCGCCCATGACCTGGCCCAGCAGCGCGGCGCGGTGGCGCACGGGGACGCCGCGCGCCTGGGCGGCGCGGATCTCCGGCGTGTGCTCGCGGACCGCGCGGGAAACCACCAGCACGTCCACGCCCTCCAGGTGGCCCGGATCGTGTCCGTGCCACACCTGTGCGCCGAGCCGGCGGAGGCGCGCTGTGGCCGGGGACTCGCGGATGTCGCACCCCGAGACGCCTGCCCCCCGGGCCAGCAGGAGGTGGGCGAGCGCACTCATGCCCGCACCGCCCACCCCGACGAAGTGGAGGTGTGGCTGTGCCGGCGCGGCGGTCGTCACCGTGCCGCACCCCCATGGCGGCGCAGCCGGGCGCCTGCGGTCGGCAGGACGACACTGCGGCGCACCTCCAGCCCCGCCGCCTGCAGCAGCAGGTCCACGACCCGCTCCGCGGCGTCCGGTCGCCCCAGCCGGCGGCTGGCCTCGCCCATGGCCCGGCGGCGCTCCGGGTCCTGCAGCAGCGCCCGCAGGCGCTCCGCCAGGCGGGCAGGGGTCAGGTCGCCCTCACGGTACACCTCAGCGGCCCCGGCCTGCGCCAGCACCCGCGCGTTGGCCTCCTGTTCCCCGGCCAGCGCATGGGGATAGGGGATCAGCACGGCGGGCAGCCCCCACGCCGTCACCTCGGCGAGGGTGGAGGCGCCGGAGCGGCAGACCACCAGGTCGGCGGCGGCGTAGGCGTCCCCGATGGCGTCGATGTAGGGCACGGCCACGTGGCGCAGGACGGCCTGCGGCCCGCGCCGCGCCACCTCGCCCTGCACCCAGGCCAGGTGGTCGGGCCCGGTCTGGTGGAGGACCTGGATCGGGAGCGCGGCCAGGGGGGTCAGGGCCTCCGACACCAGCCGGTTCAGGCCCGCCGCCCCCTGGCTGCCGCCCAGGACCAGCACAGTGGGGCGCTCCGGCACCAGCCCGTACGCTGCGGCGGCGCGGGCGCGGTCCCCGCTCAGCGCCCCGCTGCGCACGGGGACGCCGGTGACCACCACCCGGCCGGGTGGAAATCCCTCGCCCACGCCCAACGGCGCCGACACCGCCCTGGCCCACCGGGCCAGCAGCCGGTTGGTCAGGCCCGGGACGACGTTCTGCTCCTGGACGACCAGGGGGATCCCCAGCAGGCGGGCCGCCAGCCCCACCGGCCCGGCCACGTACCCACCGGTGGCCAGCACCGCCTGCGGGCGGAAGGCGCGCAGGCGCCGCGCCGCCACCGCCGCACCCCACAGCGTCACCGCCAGGGCCGCGGCCGCCGACGGCTGCGCACGACGGGGCAGCGGGCGCGCGGGGATCACCTCCAGCGGCCACCCGAGTGCGGGGAGGACCTGGCGCTCCAGCCGGTCGCCGGCGAAGAAGCGCACGTGCGCGTCGGGGAAGCGCGTGAGCAGCGCCTCCGCCACCGCGATCCCCGGGTAGAGGTGGCCGCCGGTCCCGCCGCCGGTGATGGCCAGCCGCCGCATCGGTCAGGTGGCCGGACGCAGCATCCGGCGCTCCCGGCCCTGCGCCAGGCGCCCTCGCTCTCCTGCGGCGCGGCCACCTCCTGCGGCGCGGCCGCCCGCCGCGGCACCGGCGGGCGCCTCGCCCGGACGGCGCGCGGCGTACCGGGAGATGTTGAGGAGGATGCCCACCCCGGCGCAGGTGAAGAGCAGCGAAGACCCCCCGAAGCTCATGAAGGGCAGCGGGACGCCCGTCACGGGCAGCACCCCCGTGGCCACCCCGATGTTCAGGACGGCCTGGCCGGTCACGGCGGCGGTGATCCCTCCGGCCAGCAGGGCGGCGTAGCGGTCCGGAGCCCGGCGAGCGATGCCGAATCCGCGTGCGGCCACGAGCGCGAACAGCGCCAGGACCGCCACGGTGCCCACGAGCCCCAGCTCCTCACCGACAATAGCGAAGATGAAGTCGGTGTGGCGCTCGGGCAGGTAGAAGAACTTCTGACGGCTCTCCCCCAACCCCAGGCCCAGCACCCCGCCGGAGCCCAGCGCCAGCAACGACTGGATGATGTGGAAGCCGCTGCCGCGCGGGTCCGCCCACGGGTCCAGGAATGCCAGGAGGCGGCGCACGCGGTAGGGCTCCAGCAACGCGGCGGCCCCCACCACCGGCAGGGCCAGGACGGCGGCGGCGGCCAGCCGCAGGAGGCCCGTGCCGGCCAGGAAGGCCATGCCCCCGCCAATGGCGGCCAGCATCAGCGCCGAGCCCATGTCCGGCTGGACCAGCACCAGCCCGCACCAGGTGGCGGCGAGCAGGACCGGACCGGCCCACTGCCGCCCGCCCGCATGCGCGGAGCTGCCCGGCCCCGGGCGCGCGGCGAGCACCTTGGCCAGGTAGAGCACCAGGACGAGCTTCGCCGCCTCGGCGGGCTGCAGGTTGAGCGGCCCCAGGGTGAGCCAGCGCCGCGCGCCGCCCGCGACCCGGCCGACCCCCGGGACCAGCACCAGGCAGAGTGCCACGGTGACGAGCAGGAGCAGAAGGGGGGTCAGAGGGCGGAGGCGGGTGTAGCGGGTCGTGCCGGTGATCCCCATGGCCCCCAGCCCCACCACCGTCCAGAGGAGCTGCCGCTTGAGGAAGAAGGCGCTGTCCCCGTAGGCGTCCAGCGCCACGATGGCGCTGGCGCTGTAGACCATCACCAGGCCGAGACCCATGAGCGCGAGGACGGCGGCAAAGAGCCAGAAGTCTGGGGCGCGGCGGCGGATGGTCTCCATGAGGTGCGGACAGGGTGTGTATTCAGTTGCCTGTAACTTTCCCGGGTGCCCGCCGATCTCCTCCGCCGTCCGGGTCGGGCGCCGCCGGTCCCAGCTGCGGCAGGAGCGCCCGGAAGCGGTCGCCGCGCTCCCGGTAGTCGGCGAACTGGTCGAAGGACTCGCACCCCGGGGAAAGGAGCAGCGCGTCCCCCTCCACGGCCAGGCGCGCCGCCTCGGCCACGGCGGCCTCGAGCGTCCCCGCCCGCACCACCGTGGGGCGGCGGTCCACAGGCAGCGCATCGAGGGCGGCGGCCAGGACCGGAGCGGTCGCCCCGATGAGCAACACCGCCTTGCACAGCCCGGACGCCTGGAGCGCCTCGATCACCGGCGCGAAGTCCTGCGGTGCGGCCCCGCGGCGCCAGCCGCCGGCGATGAGCAGGAAGGGGCGGTCCAGCGCCCGGATGGCGGCGGCCGCGGCGGCCGGGTTGGTGGCGAGCGAGTCCTCGTAGGCGGCCACCCCGCCGAAGGTCCCCGCGTAGGTGAAGCGGTAGGGGAAGCCGCGGAAGCGGCGCAGGACGGCCGCCATCGCCTCCACCGGCACCCCGGCACAGGCGGCGGCCGCGCAGGCGGCGAGCGCGTTGGCCACCATGGCCGGCCCGGGCAGCGGCAGGTCGCGCACGGGCAGCACGGGGCGGGCGGGGCCGGCTTGGGCCGATGCGGCCCCGGCCGGACCGTCGGGGGGGCGGACCCACAGCCGCCCTCCCGCCACCCAGGCGCCACCCTCGACCGGCTCTGCAGCGCTGAACCAGGAGACCGTCCCCGCGGTCACTGCGGCCATCGCCCGGGTGTGGGGGTCGTCCAGGTTCAGCACCGCGTGGTCGCCCGAGCGCTGGCGGGCCAGGAGGGAGGCCTTCACCGCCGCGTACGCCTCGAGAGAGCCGTGGTCGTCGAGGTGGTGGGGGGCCAGGTTGGTGACCACGCCGATGTGGGGGCTGTAGGTCACCTCGTCGAGGCGCGGGTCCCGGCCGCGCGGCGCCAGGTCCACGAGCTGCCGGTTGCTCACCTCCAGGACGAGCCAGGTGCGGGCGGTCAGCCGGTCGAGGGCGTAGAGCGCGGGGACGTGGGTGCGGTCGTTCCCCGAGACCACCACGGCCCCTCCCGCCTGGCGCACCATCTCCGCCACCAGCATCGCCACGGTGAACTTCCCGTTCGTCCCCGTCACCCCCACCACCGGCCCCGGGGCCACCTCGAAGAAGAGGCGCGTCATCGAGGTGCACGGGATCTGCTCCCGCACCGCGCGCAGCGGGGCGTTCTCGGGGTGGCGGAACCAGGACTGGGGGAGGACGACCAGCCCGGCGTCCGCGATCCCCTCCAGGTAGCGGTCGCGGTAGCGCAGGGTGATCGGGGCTTCCAGCAGCCGGCGCAGGGCGGCCGCGCGCGCGTGCTCGTCCAGCCAGGGGTGGGTGCGGTGGAACGCGGCGGCGAAGGCCGCAGGGTCCGCGGCCAGGTCGTGCGCGGTGATAGGCCCGACCCCCAATGCCAGCAGGAAGTCGATGACGGTGGACCCTTCCGTGCCGGAGGGGGCGAGCACGTGGACGGCCCGTCCGGCCAGCAGCCCGCGCACCCGGTCCAGGCGCTCCCGCAGCCGGGGATCGCCGACGCGGCCGAGGTCGAGGGGAGCCACGCGGGCGGACACGGGCGGGCTCAGAAGACCCCCACGAGCCCGACGAGCGCCGCCAGCGCGCCGAGCAGCCAGAAGCGCACGACGACCTGCGTCTCCGTCCACCCGCCCAGCTCGAAGTGGTGGTGGAGGGGGCTCATGCGGAAGATGCGCCGCCCGCCGGTGGCCTTGAAGTAGGCCACCTGGGCCAGGACCGAGGCCGCCTCGGCCACGAAGAGCGCGCCCACCACGACCAGGACGAGCTCGGTCTTGGTGAGCAGCGCGAACGCGCCGAGCGCCGCGCCCAGGGCGTTGCTCCCCACGTCCCCCATGATCATCTGCGCGGGGTGGGCGTTGAACCAGAGGAAGGCCAGCGCCGCCCCGCTCGTGGCGGCGGCGAAGACCCCCAGCCCCTGCGCGTGGTGGTGGAAGGCGACCGCGGCGTACGCCCCGGCGGCCAGCGCCCCCAGCCCGGCGGCCAGCCCGTCCAGCCCGTCGGCCAGGTTTACCGCGTTCACGAACCCGACCAGGTAGGCGGTCCCCAGCGGCAGGTAGAGCCAGCCCAGCTCCACCCGCCCCACCCAGGGCAGCGCCACCGTCGAGCCGTAGGGGACGCGGGCCATCACGTAGAGGGTGACCAGGGCGGCCAGGGCGAGCTGTGCCGTCAGCCGCTCCCGCGCCCGCAGCCCCAGGTTCCGCCCGCGGCGCACCTTGCGCAGGTCGTCGACCAGCCCGATGGCGCCGAAGCCCAGGACCGTCACCACCGCGGCGGCGAGCAGGCTCGTGAGCGGCTGCAGCAGGGCGGCGGCCACCACCGCGGCGCCCATGAAGAGCACCCCGCCCATCGTCGGGGTGCCGGCCTTGCTCTGGTGGCGCGAGGGGGCGTCCTCGCGGATGGGCTGGCCGGCGTTCCAGGCGACGAGCACGCGGATGGTGCGCGGGCCGGCCAGCAGGACGAACAGGGCGGCGAGGCAGGCCGCCGCCGCGGCCCACCCCATCAGGCGGGCGCGGAGGGCGCGCGGGCCCGGCGCAACGTGGCCACCACGCCCTCGAGGGCCATCGCCCGGGAGCCTTTCACCAGGACGACGTCGCCGGGCCGCACGAGGTCCGGGAGCAGCGCCGCCGCCGCGTCGGCGTCCGCCACGTGCAGGACGCGCGCGGCGGGAAGCTGCGTCCGCGCGCCGGCGGCCAGGGCCGCCGCTTCCGGCCCGACCGCCACCAGCACCGCCGGGCCGAGGGCGGCCGCCTCGCGCCCCACCTGCTCGTGGAGCGCGGGCGAAGCCGGGCCGAGCTCCTTCATGTCGCCCAGCACGAGGACGCGCCGGCGGCCGGGGGCGAGGTGGGCCACCACCTCGAAGGCGGCGCGCATCGACTGCGGGCTGGCGTTGTAGGCGTCGTTCACGAGGACCAGGTCGCCGACCCGCTCCACCTCGAGGCGCATGTGCGGCGGCGCCGCCTGCCCGAGCGCCCGCGCGATGGCGGCCGGGTCCACCCCCAGCACTACGCCCACCGCCGCCGCGGCCAGGGCGTTGCGGACGTTGTGCGGGCCAAGTAGCGGCAGGGCCACCTCCACCTCCGCGTCCCCGCGCGCAGCCGGGACGCCCTGGTCTCCGCTCACCTCCGGCGCCACCGGCACCCGCCGCGCTTCCCCCGCGACGAGCAGATGGAAGCGCGTCCCCACCGCCGCATGGGCCACGCGGGTGGCGCGGACCCGGGCCCCCTCCGCCATCCCGTACCAGACAATCCGCCGCGTCCCGGCGAGCGCAGCCAGCCGAGGGCTCCAGGGGTCGTCGGCGTTCAGCACCGCCACGCCGTCTGCCGGCAGCCCCGCCACCAGCTCCCCCTTCGCCTCGGCGATCGCCTCCACCGACCCGAGCAGCTCCAGGTGGGACTCGCCGATCGTGGTCACGACCCCGACCTGCGGCCGGGCCACCTCCACCAGCTCGGCGATCTGCCCGCGCCCGCGCATGGCCATCTCCACCACCACGACCTCGGTGGCGGGCGTGGCGCGCAGGAGCGTGAGCGGCACGCCCACCTCGGCGTTCCACGCCTCCTCGGAGCGCACCGTGCGGAAGCGCGATTCCGCCACGGCGGCGGTCAGCGCCACCGTCGTGGTCTTGCCGACGCTGCCGGTCACCCCGACCACCCGCGCGCCGAGGCGGCGGCGGTGGGCCGCGGCGATGGCGCCCAGCGCCCGCAGGGTGTCCGCCACCAGCAGCACCGGCCCGCCGGCCGGACCGTCGGGCAGCCGGGCCGCCACGACCCCGGCCGCGCCCCGGGCGAACGCCTCCGGGACGAAGGCGTGCCCGTCGGTGCGCGGGCCGCGCAGGGCCACGAAGAGCTCCCCCGGGCGCAGCGTGCGTGTGTCGGTGGAGACGCCCGCCGGGCGCATCCCTTCCAGCGCCGCCATGGTCCAGGGTGGGGGCACCGTCGCCTCGGTGGCGCGCGCCACCTCGGCGAGCGTCAGCGTGAACCCGTCGGCTGTGGTCATGCGGACCGGCCCGGGCGCGCCCCGGTCCCGGCAGGTCCGGTGGGGCCGGCGCCGCCTGCCCCCAGGCGGGCCCGCAGCACCTCGCGGGCCACGGCCCGGTCGTCGAAGGGGTGGCGCACCCCGGCGATCTCCTGGTAGGGCTCGTGCCCCTTGCCGGCGATGACGACGCAGTCGCCCGGCCGGGCCTCGGCGATGGCCAGCGCGATGGCGGCCCGGCGGTCGGGCTCCACGGCGTAGCGCGCCGAGGGCACCGCACGCGCGCCTTCGAGGATCTCCTCGATGATGGCCCGCGGCTCCTCGCTGCGCGGGTTGTCGGAGGTGACCACCGCCAGGTCGGCCAGCTCCATGGCCAGGCGCCCCATGACCGGCCGCTTGGTGCGGTCGCGGTCGCCTCCGCACCCGAAGACCACGATGACGCGCCCGGGGGTGATCTGCCGGGCAGTGCGCAGGACGTTCTCCAGCCCGTCGGGCGTGTGGGCGTAGTCGACGACGACGGCGAACCCCTGCCCCTCCTCCACCGGCTCGAAGCGCCCGGGCACGCCGCGCACCTCGGCCAGCGCCGCCGCGGCGGTCTCGAGCGGAACCCCGAGGGCCAGCCCCACCCCCACGGCCGCCAGCGCGTTGGCCACGTTGAACCCGCCGCCGATGCGCAGCCGCGCCGGCACCCGGCGCCCCTCCGCCTCCAGGGTGAAGGTCGAGCCGTGCAGCTCCAGCTGGACGTCGCGGGCCGCGACCCATCCGGCCGGCAGTGCCCCCGGGGGGCGCAGCGTGAACCGCAGGACCGGCGCGCGGCTGGCAGCGGCCATCACCTCGCCCGCGGGGTCGTCGGCGTTCGCCACGGCGGCGCCGTCCGGCGCCACCATCTCGAAGAGGCGGCGCTTGGCGTCCCGATAGGCCTCGAAGGTCCCGTGGAAGTCGAGGTGGTCGCGCGTCAGGTTGGTGAAGACGGCCACGCGCACGTGCGTCCCCGCCACGCGGTGCAGCGCCAGCGCGTGTGAGGCCACCTCCATGGCCACGTGGGTGACGCCCTGGCCGCGCAGGTCGCTCAACAGCCGCTGCAGGTCGGGCGCCTCCGGGGTGGTGCGGGCGGTCTCCGCCGTCCCCTGCGGCCCCTTCACCCCCATGGTACCGATGACGGCGGGGCGGTGCCCGGCGGCGGCCAGGATGGCATCGACGAAGTAGGTCGTCACCCCCTTGCCGTTGGTGCCGGTGACGCCGATGACCACCAGGTCGCGGGAGGGGTGGCCGTAGAACGCGGCCGCAAGCGGCCCCAGCGCGGCGCGGGTGTCGGGGACCACGACCTGGGTGACGCCGTCCGGCAGGGCGAGCCGGCGCTCCACCAGGACGGCCACCGCTCCGCGGGCCACGGCGTCGGGGGCGAAGGCGTGGCCGTCGTGGGTAAAGCCGCGGATGGCCGCGAAGAGGTCGCCCGGAGCCACCTGCCGGGAGTCGTAGGCCAGCCCGCGCACCGGGCGGGCCGCGTCCCCATGGACCCGGGCCCCGTCCAGAGGGGCGAGGAGGTCCGTCAGGCGCATCGTCTCCACATTAACACCGACCACGAGGTGGCGCGGGCCCGGAACGTCAGCCGGTAGACGCCCAGGGTGGCGGTGCACAACGTCTACGCCAACCAGCAGGGGGCCGTGCTGCGCCGGTGGATCCGCGCCGTGCGGCGGGGCAATCAGCTCATGCGCCAGGACAGGGCGGTGGCATCACCCACCTGCGGAAGCACTTCCCGCGGGAGGATCCCGCCGTGCTGGCGCTGGCCCTGCGGCCCTCCCCGTCATTCCTCTCAGCGCTTGGGCGGTGCGACGATCCGGTTGCGCAGCGTGCCGATCCCCTCGACCTCCACCTCCACCACGTCCCCGGGGTGAAGCCACTTTGGCGGTGAGAAACCCATCCCCACCCCTTCCGGCGTCCCGGTGGCGATGAGGTCCCCCGGCTCCAGGGTGAGCCCGTGCGAGAGGTCGGCGATGAGCTGGGGCACCGTGAAGACCATGTCCGCCGTGGTGGCCTCCTGCCGCCTCTCCCCGTTCACCCGCGAGCGGACCACCAGGCGCTGCGGGTCGGGGATGGCCGACCGGTGCACCACCCAGGGGCCCAGGGGCGCGAAGGTGTCGAGGGATTTCCCCTTGAACCACTGGCCCCGCCCCCGCTGCAGGTCGCGCGCCGTGACGTCGTTCATCACCGTGTAGCCGAAGACGTACTCGAGCGCCCGGGCCTCCGGGATGTCCCGCCCTCGCCGACCGATCACGGCGACGAGCTCCGCCTCGTAGTCCAGCGCGGCGGTGGCGTCGTGGTGGACGACCGGCGCCTCCGGTCCCACGACGGCCGTCGGGGGCTTGGTGAACCACACCGGCGCGTCGGGGACGGTGCCGCCGCTCTCGCGGGCGTGGGCGGCGTAGTTGCGCCCCATGCAGAAGATGTTCTTCCGCGGCCGGGGGATCGGCGCCAGCAGGCGCAGGCCTCCGAGGGGGCGCCACAGCCCGGCGGCCTTTCGCTGCGCGCGGCCCAGCGCCAGCAGCCGCCGGGCCAGTCCGAGCGAGCCGCGCTCGATGAAGGTGAGCAGGTCGCCGATGGCCTCATGCGCCCGGGCCCGCCCCAGCAGCCGGCGGTGGGCCCGCGCCACATCCAGCACCATCTCCCCGTCCAGCAGCCCCAGCCGCGGGACGCCGTCCTCCACGTAGGTCAGAAAGCGCATGGGGAGAAGATTCGGCCGGCCCTCCGCGCCTCCCTACTGCCGACCATTCCCTACTCCTCCAGGACCAGCACCTCGTGAGCCCTGGAGACCGACAGCGCCGGGCGCGGGCCGCCGGCCAGCGCGGCCACCGCCCGGTCCACGACCGCGCTGCCCAGGCCGTGACGCGGGGTGGGCAGGCGGGTGGGCGCACTCCACCGGCGCCCGTCGAAGAGCTCGACCGGTGCGATCGTCCGCCCCGGCTCCTCGCCCCCCAGCACCACGAGGCGTCCGCCCACGACAGCGGCTGTGTGCCCCGACCGGGGGATGGCGAGCGCGGGTCCCGGCTGCCAGCGGTCGGTCCGGGGGTCGTAGACGTCGACGCGGGAGAGGTTGCGGGCGTAGTTTCCGCCCAGCCGGCCGCCGATCGCGTAGAGGCGGCCGTCCAGCGCGGCGGCAGCCAGGTGGTCGCGGGCCACGGGCAGGGGGGCCAGGCGGGTCCAGGCGTCCCGTGCGGGGTCGTAGCGATAGTGGGCGGCCACGTCACCCATGCGGCCCACCCCGCCCACCACGTGGATCCGCCCGCCCACCACCGCGATCCCCGCCGCCCCGAGCGGCTCCGGCAGCGGGGCCACCTCGGTCCAGCGCCCGCCATCAAAAGCGAACACTCGTGCGCTGGGGGCGAAGCGCACGCCGCTGAGCCCGCCCACCACGAAGAGCCGGGCGGAGGCGGCGGCGGCCATGGCGTGGTGGACGGGATGGGGCAGCGGCGGGCCGAGGTGCCAGCGGTCCGTGGCGGGGTCGTACACCTGGACGGTGGCGGTGGTGCGGGCGCACCCGTCGAAGCCGCCGATCACGTAGACGCGGCCGCCCAGGACGGCGGCCGTGACCTCGGTGCGCGCCCGCGGCAGCGGCGCCCGGGCCGTCCACCGCAGCCCGGGCGCCTCCACCACCTGCGGCCGGACCCCCAGGGCGCGCACATACCAGAGGTAGAGGGCCACGAGTCCCAGCGCCCCACCGGCCGCCAGAACTCCGAGCAGGCGCAGCCAGCGCACCGACTAGGAACCGGCCTCCCGCTGCTTGTGGTCCGCAGTCAGGATGGCGGCGAGCTGGCTCGCGGTGATGTCCCGCACCACCACCCAGCGCTCCCCACCTTCCACCGGCTCCCGGCGGACTAACCCCAGGCGCTCCAGCGCCTCGGCCGCGGCCTCCACCTGGTCCAGGGACTGGAAGTGGTCGCCCTCCACGGCCGCCACGAGGAAGTCGTCACCCTGGCGGAAGAGCACAGGTTCGGTCACGGCTCCAGTGTATCGCTTCGGGCCGGCTGCCGGCGTCGACCCGGTAGCGGTCGGTGCCTCAGGGGAGCTGGGCCAGGAGGGTAGCGGCGTCGCGGGCGAAGGCGGTGCCGGGCGCCAGCGCCGCGGCGCGGCGGAGGGCCTCCCGCGCTTCGTCGTGCCGCTCCGCCATGAAGGCGGCCCGCCCCAGCCACAACCACGCCTCGGGGTCCGAGGGCATCAAGCGCGTGGCCTGGCGGAAGCGGCCCACGGCCGGGCCGAACCACCCGGCGCGGAAGAGGACCCGGCCATCCACCATCAGCGCCTGGAAGCGGCGTTGCGTGGGGGAGAGGGTGGCGGCCGTAGGCGTGGCCGCTGGAGCCTGCCGTGTGCTCCTGTGGGCGGAGGCGCTGCGGCCGGCCGTCGCCGAGGGCGCCGCGGCGGGCTTCCGAGCCCGGGCCGGTGGCGGAGAAGCCATCGAAGCCGGGCCGGTGGAGGGGCGGTGGGCCGCCGGGGTGTCCTGCGGGACCTGGCGCTCCACTCGCTGGGACATCGGCAGCGCCGCCGGCTCCCGGATGACGGGCGGGGCGATGCGCACCTCGGGACCGTCGCCGCGCTCCAGGGCCGTCGTGAGGAACAGGTCGGCGCCCTCCAGCGTGCGGGTGAGGAGGCTGGTCCCGCGCGGGCCTATCACCAACAGAACGGCCACCGCCGCGAAGGCCACCACCTGGAGGGCCAGCGCCAGGCTCCACCCTCCCGGAGCTCCCGGGTCTCTCGCCGCAGACGGGGCCGTGTGCATCGTCGCGCTCGCCAGGGGGTTTCACCTGAGGGTATGCCCGACGGGCGGCGCCGTTAGGCCGCCGCGCGGCAGCGCCGGGCGAAGAGCGCTCCGGGCCCGGGAGAGCGCCGCTCCCTACGTCCCCTCCTCTTCCAGCACGCGGGCCAGCGTCTCCACGATGCGCGGGTCCCACTGCCGGCCCGCCCCGCCCAGCAGCGCGTCCCAGGCCTCCCGAGGCCCCAGCGGCGCCCGGTGCGGACGCGGCGAGGTGAGCGCGTCGAAGGCGTCGGCCACCGCGACGATCCGCCCCTCCACCGGGATCTCCTCCCCGCGCAGGCCGCGCGGGTAGCCCAGCCCGTCCCACCGCTCGTGGTGCGTGAGGGCGATCGTCTCCGCCGTGATGAGCAACGGCGAAGAGCTGCCCGACAGGATGCGCGCCCCGATGGTCGTGTGCAGCTTCATCAGCTCCATCTCGTCGGGGGTGAGGGGCCCCGGTTTCAGCAGGATGCTGTCGGGGATCCCGATCTTGCCGATGTCGTGGAGCTGGGCGGCGACCCCGATGATGGCCGCCCGGCCCTCCCCCAGCCCCAGCGCCCGGGCCAGGCGCTCCGCGGTGCGGCCCACCCGGCGGGCGTGCTGGCCGGTTTGGTCGTCCCGGTACTCGGCCGCCAGCGCCAGTCGCTCGATGGTCTCGATCTGGGCCAGCTCCAGCGCGAGGGTCCGCTCCCGCACCTTGGCCTCCAGCCACTCGTTCGTCCGCTTCAGCGTCAGGTGGAGCCGGCGGGTCTCCAGCAGGTTGCGGATGCGCAGCGCCACCTCCGTGGGCTCGTAGGGCTTGGTCAGGAAGTCCTTGGCCCCCCGGGCCAGGGCCCGCTCCTTCACCTCCTGGGTCAGGTCGCCGGTGATCACCAGGATGGGGAGGTAGGTGTCCGGCCCCGCCCGCTGCAGCATCTCCTCCATCAGGGTGAAGCCGTCGGGCGGGGGCATGTGCAGGTCCAGCAGCACCAGGTCGGGTTGGGCCTGGGTGAAGAGCGGCAGGGCCAGGTGCGAGCTGGTGGTGCTGCGGACGTTCCGGTAGCCGTGCTGCTCCAGGATGACCTCCAGCAGGGCGACGTTGGCCGGGCTGTCGTCGACGATCAGGATGCCGGCGTCGCTCAGCTCGTGCTCCGCGCCCATGACGGCGTGCAGACCTCCGCGATCACGCGCAGAAGCCGGTCGAGGTCCACCGGCTTGGTCAGGTAGGCCCGGGCCCCCGCGGCCAGCAGCTCTTCCGCCCGCTGGCGCGTGGCGTCGGCGCTGATGACCACCACCGGGATCCCTGCCGTCTCCGGGTGCTCCCGCAAGCGGCGGAGCACCTCGCGCCCCGGCAGGTCGGGGAGGTGCAGGTCCAGGAGGATGAGGTCTGGCAGGTACTGCCGGGCCAGCTCCACCCCCAGCTCCCCGGTGCCCGCGGTGAGGAGGCGGACGCGCCGCTGCGGGGCGAGCAGGCGCTGGACGAGTTCGAGGTTCGAGAGGTTGTCCTCGATGTAGAGCAGCGCGACCGCCCGGTACCATTCGGTCACCTCCGGAGCGGCGCGCGGCTCCGCCCGCTCCCGCCGCCGCCCCAGGCGCTCGGCGGGAGCCGGCACCAGCGGGAGCTCCACCCAGAAGGTGGAGCCGCGGCCCACCTCGCTCTCCACCCCGATGCGCCCGCCCATGAGCTCGACGAGCCCGCGGGAGAGGGCCAGCCCCAGCCCCATCCCCTCCACGTGCTGCTGGTCCACGCCCAGGCGCTCGAAGGCCTTGAAGAGGTCGGCCTGCCGCTCGCGGGGGATGCCGGGGCCGGTGTCCCGGACCTCGATGCGGAGCCGGTCCACGGCGACGGGGTACCAGGCCAGGGTGAGGTCGCCCGCCGGGCGGTTGTACTTCACCCCGTTGGAGAGGAGGTTCAGCAGCACCTGGCGCAGCCGTTGCCGGTCCCCCAGGACGTGCAGGGTGCGGTCGGCCGGCGCGTCGACGGCCAGGCGGACCTGCCGCTCCCGGGCCGCGGGGGCGATCAGGTCCACGCACTCCTGCGCCACCTCCGCCACGGGGACGGGCTCCCGGGAGATGGCGAGTCGCCCGGCCTCGATGCGGGTGACGTCCAGGATCTCGGTGATCAGGTCGAGCAGGTGACGCCCTGCCTGGAGGATGTGGTCGACCGCTTCCTGCTGCTCGGGGGAGAGCGGCTCGCGCCGGAGGAGCTGGGCGAACCCCAGCATGGCGTTGAGCGGAGTGCGCAGCTCGTGGCTCATCCGGGAGAGGAACTCGCTCTTCGCCAGGCTGGCGCGCTCGGCCACGCGCTTCGACTCGTCCAGCTCCTGCTCGCGCGCCTGCAGGGCGCGGTTCGCCGCCTCGAGCTGGCGGGTCCGGTCGGCCACGCGGGCTTCCAGCTCGGCGTAGAGTCGCTGCAGCTCCTCCTCGGCCCGCCGCCGCTCCGTGACGTCCTCGGCCACCCGGACGAAGCCGGTCACCCCGCCGGCGGCGTCGCGGATCGGCGCCGCGGTCACGCGCTCCCAGTACGGCTCCCCGCTGCGCCGGCGTGCCAGCACCTCGCCGCGCCACGT
Source organism: Armatimonadota bacterium (assembly GCA_031081585.1). Taxonomy (NCBI): domain Bacteria; kingdom Bacillati; phylum Armatimonadota; species Armatimonadota bacterium. Next base: position 6,879 of record JAVHLY010000033.1, on the reverse strand, counting down.
GCCGCCGGCGGCAAGCGTGCGGCGGATCGCCTCCAGGGCGCTCGGGGGCAGCACCCACAGGCGGCCGGCGTCACGCCCCTGCACCTCGTCGGGGCGGTAGCCGGTGACCTCCGTGAAGCGGGGGTTCACGTACTCGATGCGGTCGTCGCGGTCGGTGATGACGACGACGGTGGGGCTCTGCTCCACCGCCTGGGAGAGGGTCCGCAACTGCGCCTCGGCGCGGACGCGCTCGGTGACGTCCAGGGCGGCGACGAGGCGGGCCGGTCGGCTGGCGAACGTCACCTCGTGCACCGTCACCTCCGCCTCCACCGGCGACCCGTCGCAACGCGGCAGCCGGAAGCACCCCACCGGCCGGCCGGGCTCCGGCACCGGCGACCGGTGCACCCGCTCCACCGCCTCCGGCGGCCAGAGCGCGTGGAGCGGCGTCCCCAGGATCGCCTCGCGCGCATACCCGTACTGCGCCAGCGCGGCGTCGTTCACGGCGAGCAGCTGGAGGGTCTCCGCGTCGAAGACCCACATGGGCAGGGGGTGCCCCTCGAAGAGACCGCGGTACTGCTGCTCGGAGCGGCGCACCTCCGCCTGGGCGCGCTCGGCGCGGCGGGCGGCGGCGCCGACCAGGCGGATGGCCACCGCCACGCCCAGCCCGGCCAGCAGGGCCACCCCGTGCACGTGGGGCAGGAGGACGGGGACGAGGCCCGATGCCACCGCCACCTGCCCCGCGACCAGCCACAGCACCGTCCAGGCGATCGACGGCCAGACGGCGCGGCTCCCTTCGAGCGCGATGTTCTCCGTGGCCGCGTAGAGGTAGGCGAAGGCGAGGGTGGGTCCCCACCCGGTGGCGTAGATGACCATGGTGGCAGCGAGGGTCTGGATGGCGATCCGTGCGTGGAGGCGTCCGGTGGAGGGACGGGCGTCGGACCAGAGCCGCCCGAGCAGCGAGGCGACGGTGGCGGCCGCCAGCAGCGCCAGCAGCGGGCCGGGCGGGATAGCGAGCCAGCCCAGGTGCGCGGTGAGGGCCAGAGCGCCCGCCATGAGCAGCAGGTAGGGGACCCTGCGGCGGACCAGGCGCAGGAAGGCTCCGGCCAGCGAACTCTGCGGTCCCGGCACGGCTCTCCCCCTCAGAGCACCGGCTGACCCTGACGCCTCAGCGGGGCAAACGGTCGGCCCGACCAAGTGTTCATGCCCACCTGTCTACCGGGTCTAGACTTCCGGGGGCCGGCAGAGCAGGTGGGCGGGATGGATGCCGGAGGCGTCGCTTACGGCACGGTTGGTGACGGGCGCAGCGTGTCGTCGGGCGCGGGCGGGATGCGCAGGTACCACAGCGCTCTGACGGCGATGTCGCGGAAAACCGGGGCCGCCACCGCGCCACCGTAGTACGTGCCCCGGGGCTCGTCGAGGAGGACGAGCGCCGCCAGGCGCGGGTGCGGCACCGGGGCGAAGCCCAGGAAGGAAGCGACGTAACGCCCCGGCAGGTAGCCACCTCCGGGGGCTGGCTTTTGCGCCGTGCCGGTCTTCCCCGCCACGGTGTAGCCGGGGATGGCCGCCTGCCTCCCGGTGCCGTCCTCGACCGCCCGCACCAGCATGCGCATCAGCGTGCGCGCCACCTCCGGCCGCACCACCTGCCTGACGGCCGTCGGACCCGCCGCCTCCACCACGCGCCCCTCCCGGTCCCGCACCATGCGGACGACGTAGGGACGCAGCACGACGCCGTCATTGGCGATGGCCGAGAGCCCGACCAGCAGCTGCAGGGGGGTCGCTGAAATGCCCTGGCCGAAGGCGATGGTCTCCAGGCCGGGTCCGCGCCACTCCTCCGGCGGCCGCACGATCCCCGCACCCTCGCCGGGCAGGTCGATGCCGGTTGGAGCTCCGAAACCGAACCGCCGGATATAGGTGTGCAGCACCGGCCGGCCGAGGCGCCGGGCGACCTGCGCGATGCCGACGTTGCTGCTGTGGCGGATGATGTCGTCGAGGGTCTGGGTCGTCCGGCAGGAGCGGTGGGCGTCCCGGATGTGGTGGCGCCCCACCTGGAGGAACGGCGGGCAGCCGAAGCGGTCCTGCAGCTGCACACGGCCCGTGTCGAGGGCCGCCGCCGCCGTGACCAGCTTGAAGGTCGAGCCCGGCTCCAGCACCTCGCTGATGGGGCGGTTGTACCAGCGCTCCGGGGAGACCCGGTCGAAGCGCGCCGGATCGAAGGCTGGGCGCGCGGCCATGGCCAGCACCTCGCCCGTCCGCGGGTCCATCACCAGCGCCATGGCCCGCCGGGCGCCCGTCGTGGCGAGGGCGCGGTCGAGGGCGGCCTCGACCACGTGCTGGATGACCTGGTCCAGCGTGAGCACGAGGTCCCGACCGTCCTCGCGCACCGCGTCGAGGCGCTCCGTGCCCGCCAGCGGCCGCCCGACGGCGTCGCGGCCCACCACGGCGCGCCCCTCGCGCCCCCGCAGGACCCGGTCGTACTGCAGTTCCACCCCGGCCAGCCCCTGGTTGTCGATGCCGACGAACCCCAGGACGTGGGCGGCCAGCGGACCGTTGGGGTAGCGGCGCTGCTCCTCAACGAGGAAGCCCAACTCCTCCTCCAGCCCCAGCGCACGCAGCCGCTGCACCGTCTCCGCGGGGACCTTTCGCTTCAGCCAGACGAAGGACAGGTCGGGGTCGAGGCGGCGGAGGATCTCGGCCGCCGGCACGCCGAGGACGGGCGCCACGCGGGCGGCGAACGCCCGCGGCCGGCGGATCGCCCGCGGCACGGCATAGACGGACTCGGCCTCGACGTTCGTCGCCAACGGGCGGCCCAGCCGGTCGAAGATCCGGCCCCGGCTGGGGGGCAGCACGAGCGCCCCCAGGTACTGGTCGAGGGCGAGGCGGCGCAGGCGGCCGGCCTCGACGACCTGCAGGTCGACCAGGCGGGCGGCCAGGCCGGCCAGGGCCAGCCAGGCCAGGCAGAGCGCGACGCCGGCCCGCCGGCGCACGCGCGCCTGCAGGTCGGCCTCGGGCGGCCTGGGGGTGGCTCGGGAGGATGCGGCGAGGCGGAGGGACCGGATGCTCCGGCCGGTCACCTGCGGCGCTCGTGCGCCTGCGCCTCACCCCACCCTAACCAGCCCGCCACCCGCTCCTGCCAGGAGCGGGCGGCGGGTGGCTGCGGGGCGGCGGCCATGGCCGGAGGGATGGTGATGGCGGCGAGCTGGCGCTGGCGGGGCGGCACCATGCCGAGCTCGGAGGTGGCGATGCGCTCGACCCGCTGCGGCGACCGAAGGGTGGAGACGGTGGTGTGGAGGCGCGCGTGCTCACGTTGCAGGGCGGTGAGCTCGCGCTGGAGCCGAAGGATGGTGTAGCCGGTCTTCGCCGCTTCCGTCCGTTGCCAGACGTAGCCGAGCGCGGGAGCGATCGCCAGGGCCGCCACCACCATCGCTGCGGCCATCGGGGACCGCCGGACCCGGCGGCGCGGGAGGGGGCGCTCCCGCGACCGCCGGGCCGGCAGGACCACTGGCGGAGAGGGCGGACGGCGGTCGAGCGCGATCATCTCAGGGAGCCACTCCCCGAGGCGGTCGACCGCCCAGGGCACACGCAGGAGCGGCCGGCACCCGGCTGCCGGAGGTGCTCAGGTCTCAGGTGCGACGGGAGGGTGGGATCGGTGGTGTAGAGACCGGGCACCGGCCTGCTCCTCTAACCTTGCTCGTCGACCATGCTGGCGACCCGCTCCACGGCGCGCAGCCTGGCGCTCCGGGCGCGGGGGTTGCGTCGGATCTCTTCGGCCGAGGGCCGGATGGGGCGCCGGGTGAGGAGGCGCACCAGCGGACGCTCAGGGACGGCCACACCGGCACGGGCGGAGGACCGGGGTCCGGAGGGGTACCCACGGGAGAGGCGCAGGAAGGTGTGTTTGACGATGCGGTCTTCCAGGGAGTGGAAGGTGATGACGCAGAGTCGCCCTCCGTCCCCCAGGCCCTCCACCACGTCCGGCAAGGCTTGCTCCAGCGTTTCCAGCTCGCGGTTCACGGCGATGCGCAGCGCCTGAAAGGTCCGGGTCGCCGGGTGGATGCCACGCGGCCACCGGTGGCGCGGGATGGCCCGCTCGACCACCCTGGCGAGCTCCGTCGTCGTCCGCAGCGGCCGGGCGCGCACGATGGCCCGGGCGATGCGCCGCGCGTAGCGCTCTTCCCCGTAGGTGGTCAGGATCTCCCGCAACACGTCCTCCTGCAACCGGTTCACCAGGTCGGCCGCCGTGGTGCGCTGCGACCGATCCATCCGCATGTCCAGCGGCCCCTCCACCTGGAAGGAGAACCCGCGCTCGGGGCGGCTGAGCTGCAGCGACGAGACCCCCAGGTCCATCACCACCCCGTCCACGGCGGTGACGCCCTCCGCCCGCAGCACCTCACGGAAGCGGGCGAAGTCGGCGTGCACCAGGCGCACGGCCTCACCAAACCGGGCCAGGCGCGCCTGCGCCAGCGCCAGCGCCTCCGCGTCGCGGTCGATCCCGATCAATCGGCCGGTCGGGCCGATGCGCTCCAGGATCGCCTCCGCGTGGCCCCCGAGGCCGACCGTCGCGTCGACGTAGACGCCGCCCGGACGCGGCCGCAGCAGGGCCAGCACCTCGTCCAGCAGGACCGGGACGTGCTCGTCCATCGCCCGGCCCGCTCCTCCGCCTCCCTGCGCCGCCGGCCTGCGCCGCTGGCCGACGAGGGTTACAGGCTGAGGTCGATCTCCTCGGCGATCTCAGCGGCGCGCCGCTGGAGGTCGTCCATGCGGCTCTTCCAGCGCTGCTCACTCCACAGCTCGAGCCGCTTGACGAGCCCCACCACCACGACCTCCTTGTCGATGCCGGCGTACTCCCGCAGCCCCTCCGGCAGGAAGATCCGCCCCTGCCGATCTACGTCCGCCTCGTGCGCGGAGGCCAGGAGGAAGCGCTGGAAGTCCCGGCGCCGCGGAGGGAGGTCGCGCAGGAGGCTCTCGACCGCGTCCCACTCGCGCCGGGGGTAGACCCAGAGGCACCCGTCGAACCCCCGGGTGACGACGACCTGATCCCCCAGATCCCGTCGGAACTTGGGGGGAAGGACCACGCGCCCCTTGTCATCCAGGGTGTACCGGTACTCGCCCCTGAGCATTTCCCACGGATCCCCACGTTATGCCACTCTATTCTCCGCTCTCCCACAAAGTCCTCCGCCGAGCGCGGAAAAACCGCGGCAGATCGCGCAAATTGCCCTGCTCGCTGCCGGAGACATCTAGATGATGTGGTCCTCGCCAGCGTTAGGGGCGAGATCTGGCATCCGCCGTTCGCCTTGGATCTGAACGTCCTCGAGGTCGGAGTGGTATGGCAAGGGAAGGGTGAGCGACGGCAAGGAGCCACTGGAACGCAAGGGCCGCTGGCAGCCCAAGAGGCCGCTTGAGGCTGGAGGCCGCTGGCGAGGCAAGAGGGCCGAGACCGAGGACCGACGATCGGTTCAGCCGACTCCCGCACCCACCAGCGGCGACTCCACTACCAGGATCCCTCCGTCCTCCAGGACCTCGACGATGTAGGCCGTAGGTGAGCGGAGCAAGGCCACCGCCTGCGCCCCGTCGGCACGAGCCGGCCCGGTGACGTGAGCCCACACCCCCTCTCCCTGTCCCTCCCGCGCCGTCTCCACCACGATGCCCGACGGGCGCAGGAGCGCGTAGAGACGACGGAGCAAGGAGAGGAGGTCGGGCAGCGGATCGGGGTCCACCGGGACGCGGAGCGTGACCGAGAGCCGCTCCTCTGACCTCTGCCCGGATGCGCCTTCGCTCGTCCAGGACCCCGGAGCGACTCTCGCCTGGCGCCCGGCCAGCGGCGGGCGCTCCCGCCGAGCATCAGATCGACGGCCTACACCTGTCGTCGGATGTGACCGATCCACCTCCGCGTCCCGACCTGCCCCCGCTCTCCCCCGGTCCTGACCTGCCTCTCCGCCTCCTGCGTCCCGGCCTGCCATGACGGGCTGCTTGCCCGACGCGTCCCTGGCGCCGGCCCCAGGAAATCCTGGTATGCGAAGAAGTGCAGGCATGTTCAGGACAGCCCGCCGGCCCCCGGTATTCCAGGACCGGCTGCGGAGCGTCAGCGCCAGGGCGGCCAGATGCTCCCAGTGGACCGGCCGCGAGAACTCGATCGTCATGAGAAGGTCGCGCGTGGCGACCTGTCGCTCCCCCCGCAGCGTCACCCGCACTGCCTCCACCGGCGGTGTTCAGTGGCAGGTATAGCGGAGGCCTCTCACACGGTCATCTCGTTGGCGGCAGGGAGAACGGCAGGCAGACCGTCGCTGCGGATGGGGGCGGAGGCCGGAGGTCGACGGCGGGGCGAGCGGGGGACCGTGCGGGCGGGGGCCAGCGCGCTCTGCGCGCGCAACGCGGCGATGTCCGCGCGAATCGTGCGCACACTCACGCCGAGGACGCGAGCGAGGTCCTGCTCCCGGGGTCGGGCGCCCTGGGCGTCGGCCTCGGCCAGCAACCGCAGGATCCTCGCCCGGCGAAGCCCCACCGGCCCCTTCACCTGGCGGATGCGCTCATCGGTCTCGCCACTGTCCACGGTCCAGTAGACCTCGACGAACGCACTCCTCGCCACCCGGCCGCGCGCCTCCTGGGCGGGCAGCGCCACCAGCACGACGCGACTCCGCGACGCCGGCCGCGGAGGCGCCTGACCCCGCGGCAGCTCGCTTCCCGGCCCGTAGACTTTGTTCCAGGTTTCCACGATGGCGGCGTTCAAGGGGAACCTCAGGAAACGTTCCCGTCCCCGCCGCCCCAGTCCCTTCGAGAGACGTTCCACCAAGGCGTAAGCCATGGTAAGAGCGTGCTGAGCCTCGGGGTTCTGCGGGTCGCCAAGGATCTGGTAGTGGTTCCAGTACGCCTCCTGCGGACGAGGATGAGCCAGGCCCTTCGCCTCTA